>JBCBEA010000006.1:0-21566 GCA_038529195.1 Cyanobacteria bacterium J06600_6 | reverse complement strand
CTGAGTTTTTTCTGCCTGTTCGACAATGAAAAAAGGCGCAGCTTTGACTCCGTGTCTTCTCGCTAACTCTAAACCAAGGCTTGAATACTCCCGTTCATCGGCAAACACAATGCGATCAATGCGATCGCCCAAGTTCAATTGCTTGAGCTTATCGGTGACTTCGGCTGATTTACGGCAAAGACTGCCATCTGGTCTGATTTTTTTGACGATCGTAATATTCATTTTGTTTGTACAAATTCCGTTTGCCTATTTCTCGATAGTTGCGTTGACCTGCAATCAATGGATTTGATAATTTGGCAGATTCGCTGATTAGAATTGAGTTCGGGGAAAAAATAAATTGTCTCCAAAAATAGCTTTAAACAACTCCTTGAAAGCTCTCCCAAGCTTTTAAAAGGTTAAAGATTGCCATAATTCCCAGAAAAGAAATAAAAATCTTGCTTACCAAGGAATTGGGTAACTTTGGCAGCATTCTAGTTCCTACTTGAGAACCTAGCATGCCGCTAATGCCTAAAATTAAACCAGGAACAAATAAAACATTACCCTTGGAGACATGAAGCACACAAGAAGAGATGGTTGCAGCCACAATCACTCCTAAGCTGGTGCGAACTGCGACCTTGATGTCTTCATTTAAAAACAACATCTGTAGAGGCACCATAATTGCGCCCCCGCCAATCCCCAATAAGCCAGCTAAAAAACCCGCGATTCCCCCAGTAAAAATCCTGGCAAGAATAGGATTAACAACTTTGGCAGCAGAATACTTTTGTTTGGCAGCTAGACTTTTTTTGAGCCTGATTAGAGCGATATTTACCAACATAAAGGAAGCAAAGATAACCAACAAAATATATTCTGGTATTTCTCCTGTGGCATATGCTCCCAGAGGCGCAAAGATAATTGCTGGGATTGCAATATAGACTACTCGCCTAAGATTCAAATAGCCCATCTTCCAGTTATAAAAACTGCCAGCACTAGAACTCATGATGATTACTAGGCTGCTGGTGGCGATCGCCTGAGTAAAAGGGTAGCCTAGGGCAATTAGTAGGGAGACGATGATAAATCCACCACCGATCCCTAAAATACCAGCTAGAACGCCTGCAAAAAGACCACCGAGGGCTAAAATTAGCCAGCTGACTTCCATAATTTTGATTACTTATGTTTGTTATTAGCAGCCAAGAATTGATCGCAAATTAGCTCAATCGATTTTCATTGGCAACATCATCTAAATTATGAATCAATTTGTAACCTAATTTCTGTTGGTTAAACTAATTGCGACTTACTGCTAATCGTTAATCAAACGAATCGCTCTACTTCAGATTATCTTTATGGAAGCCACACTCTTTATCAGCAGCATTTTCCCACCACCAACGACCTTCTCGTTCGTGTTGATTTGGCAACACGGCTTTAGTACAGGGTTCACAACCAATACTGACAAAGCCTTTTGCGTGCAGTGGATTATATGGCACGTTAAAGTGACGAATATATTGCCAGACCTGTTCTGATGTCCAATTTGCCAAAGGATTAAACTTGACAATTTGATGATCTGCGGTGGAAAAAGCTGTATCTTGCTGAATCACGGGAATATTAGCGCGGGTGTCTGGACTTTGATCTTTACGCTGACCAGTAATCCAGGCATCAACAGTTGCAAGCTTACGACGTAGAGGACGAACCTTGCGAATTCCACAGCATTGTTTGTGGTTATCTTCATAAAAGCTGAAGAATCCTTTTTCTTTGACCAGATCTTCAACCTGTTGAGCATCAGGAAACAGAATTTCTAGATCGATTTGATAGTGCTGCCTAACTTTTTCCAAAAATTGATAGGTCTCTGAATGTAAACGACCTGTATCAATTGAGAACACCTGGAGATTGCTGGTAATCTTAGCTGCCATATCAATCAACACGACATCTTCTGCACCGCTAAAGGAAATGGCGATATTATCAAACTTACTTAGGGCAAGTTCAAGAATCTGACTAGGACTTTGATCAGCATATTCTGACTGAATCTGAGCAAAATTTATTTCTGCGGGAGCGATGATAGCCTGAGTCATAATAATCCTCCTAATGTTGTCGGTTTCAGTGAATCAATAGAGCAAAATTGGACTAATAGCTGAGAGCCTGTATGAGAAACAGCTATGTTTGCGGTACGTTACAGTTCTGAGAAATACAAGCCCGTGGGAATGGGCATCAAAAATCGTGGGGTTGATGGTCATTTCAAAGTCAAGATTACCTGACCTATGTTCCAGCAACAGAAGTGACAGCTTGTCCACCAAACTTGTTAAGAGTTTTAACCTGCTGTTCGAGGAGTCTTTTTTTCACCATGGCTAAATAATCAGCACGGAACTTTCTCAGCTGGTAGTCACGGGGGTCGTTAACCTTCAATGCTGACCAGGCTTCCTGTTTTTTTGGTGCACTTTGGCGTTTGGCTTCGGCGATCGCTTCAGGAGTAACCGCTGCTTGAGCAGGAGTTATTTTCTTATATCCGTAAAGATCCATTAGTTCGCTAGCGATCGTCTCCACAATCTCAATATCTGCCATACTCATCGTCTTTTTAAACTTGTCGATGTATGCAGTAATAGGTGCAGAACTATTAGTTTCCCAAAGTGCGGATAAAACAGAAATGTCTTTAGCTTCTTTGGAATTAGCAACATCCGTCATCGAGTCTAAAAACTCAATGCCGAAAAACTGACAGATCTGATTTAGAACAGCTGCTTGATTGGTTAGAAAGTCCTCATAACGAATCGTAAGAATACGTTCAGGGTGTTTCTCCGCAATTTTTCTCGCCTGTTCGTGAGCCTTAACCCAAGAAATTGTGTTGAGCATCGGATCGTAGTCATGAATGATTGCCCGATTAATACTGTTAACCTGCGCTCGGGGGTCACGAACCACATTCAAAAACAGCATGTCGTCAAACAAATCAATCAGCTCTTCAGCATGATAAACATTGTCTAAAGATTTATCCATGACTATTTTGGCATCATGAATTTGCCCAGCTTGAAACAGCATTTCCCAAGCGACACGATGAACATTTCGTGAGCAATCTTTAATAGATTCAAACACTCGCACCGGATCGAGAGCCACACCGTCCCACTTAACCATAGTTGCGTTCTGCAACCCGACTAAATCGAGAACTAGCTGAAAATAAGACCAGTCGTTATTCAAATCGCCATATAAATCTACTAGTGGCATAAAATCCACTATGTGCATTGGATAAGGAGAATAAAAGTCAGGGGACTGATTGAGTCTCAAACGTAAGGCATGACTGCCACAGCGTCTTATTGGTGTCATCAAGACAGGTCTTGGTCTCGAGTTACTCATAATACTTCAGAAAAATTGTTAGATTTTACGAAAATTTCGGCGTGATTTTACTAGCTCTAGATCTTCTCAAGCGTTTGACCACAAGAATTAAGCTGCTCAAAATTCCCCCTATTTGGTTTGCATTTCAATGATTGCAACTACAAAGTAGAGAAGAAATTATTACTGTTGACGTCTATTTAGCTAGACATCAATCGCTTAAACAAAAAAGCAGTATTGATGTTCAAGAAATTGTTACATCTGGATTAGTTTTCTGATTGTGAACAAAATCTTGAGTTCTATATGCCACCCAAGCTGTTCATTTTATAATCAGGCTATCTTTAAATCAGCTTTAAATACTCAAGCGGAATTGACAGTAAAAGGGATAAAGTTTGCTTATTAATATAGGCTTGAGCGCTATTCCTTATGAAACACAGTCTCCCAAATCTATTTTTCTTTTACCAGTGATTTTAAGGAAGTTAAGCAAGAAAATAAGAAAAAATGTAGTGTAGATTACTTTTCTCTCTCTTAAATAAGCGATAATACCTAGTAGATACAGTTTGAATGCGATTAAACGGGCAGAAGCAGTAAAGACAGTTCATCTATTAATTCAACTATTAGAATCTGAACTGAATTAGTTATTATCCGCAGATGGGAGGAATCAACAGGCTTTGGCAGTGCGTAGAATCAATGTCTGAAAAAGCGAATTTCTTTGATGCCTAACTACGAAAGTTTATGCCTCATATTGCTTTTAGATATACGATTGTTCTTTACAAATTGGTTAGCTTGCTCACCATAACCAATTTCTATCATCATCTAGGCTCTTAACAGTAAAACTAAATTAAGATTTAATTTTTTGCTAGTTAAGTCTGAGCCGTCAATAAAATTGTTCGCTTTTATGAATAAGGCTAAACGCAAACGTATTCGGGGAGTCGTTTTAACGATATTTGGCTTAGAAAAGCTAGAAGAAGCCAGGCTGATTTTGGAAGATAAGCTCAACTTTGGCGAAAGATATACTTACGAACAAATTAGCGAGTTAACTAACTTAGATGTCAATACAATTAAACGAATTTTATCTGGTCGAGAACCAGTAGATAAGCGATCGCTAGATAAATTTTGTCGAGGTTTTCAGGTCAAGTTGACCGAAGAATTCTATGCCAAACCACGTCTCAATCAGCGTCAGGATTGGGGGGAATCGGTAGAAGTAGACTTTTTTGTTGGACGGACCATAGAGCTAAAGACTTTGTCCAACTGGCTATGCTTAGAGCGCTGTCGATTAGTTACCTTACTGGGTATGGGTGGAATTGGTAAAACTACCCTTTCCATCGAGCTTGCTCGGCAAGTTAGCTCAGAATTCAACTGTATTGTTTGGAAATCTTTACGGGATGCTCCTCCTGTAGATGAGGTTGTTACCTATCTAATTGAATTTCTGGCAGGAAGCAAAACAACTTTAGAGCTGTCCGCACGACTAAGCGATCGCATTTCCCAATTAATCGAGCTTCTGCGTTCTGAGCGATGTCTGATTGTTCTAGATAATGCCGAATCACTGATGGATGTTAATCATCGAGCAGGACAATATCGTCAGGGATATGAAGGTTACAGCGAGCTGTTTCGCCGCATTGGTGCGACCAAGCATCATAGCTGTTTGATTTTAACCACCCGAGAAAAACCCCAGGAAATAGCCATTTTAGAAGGGGATAGCCTACCTGTTCGTTCTTTGCAGCTAGAAGGTTTGAAAGAAGGGCAAGAGATCATTAAAGTCAAAGGACTGTCCGCTACCGATGCAGAACTGACGGCTTTAAGAAATCGCTACGATGGTAATCCCTTAGCTTTAAAAGTCGTTTCCGCAACAATTAAAGACTTGTTTAGTGGCAATATCACGGAGTTTCTGCACCAAGAAAAGGCTATTTTTGGTGGAATCAAAGATCTGCTCGACCAGCAGTTTGGCAGGCTATCAAATTTAGAACAGGAAATTATGTATTGGTTGGCGATCTCTCGCGAGCCAGTTTCTTTACGAGGATTGCAGTCCGAGCTGATGGTAAGAACATCATCAATCAAACTTTTAGAAGCTCTAGAATCTTTATCACGACGTTCGCTAATTGAGAAAAGCGAGGTGCTGTTTACTCAACAGTCTGTGGTAATGGAATATCTTACAGACCGTCTAGTAGAAAATATTTGCGAAGAAATAATCGAACTACAGCCCCAATTGTTGCTCAGTCACGCTCTGATCCAGGCAACTGCCAAAGATTACGTTCGAGACAACCAAATTCGTCTTATTCTTCAGCCAATTATCGACTGGCTATCACTTTTGTTGAGGAACAAACAGAATATTGCTCGCCACCTAGAACAGATTCTCTTGGCGCTACAAAAAAAATTCGCACAAGACAAAAGTTACGGTGCAGGAAATATTATTAACCTTCTAACTTATCTAGAGATAGATTTGACAGGATATGACTTTTCCAATTTATGTGTCTGGCAAGCAGACTTACGACAGGTACAGCTACATCGGGTAAATTTTCATAATGCAGATCTGGCAAAATCGCTATTTGCTGAAAACTTTGGTGGCATTTGGTCAGTAGCCTTTAGTCCCGATGGTCAGTATATCGCCGCAGGAGATACTAAAGGTAATATTCTGTTGCGCAGAGTTGTTGATGGCACAGCAGTTCGTAGCTTTAGCGGTCACAATGCCTGGGTTGTTTCTCTGGCGTTTAGTCCCGATGGAAGTATTTTAGCCAGCGGGAGCTGTGACTGTACGGCGAAACTCTGGAATACTAGTACTGGTCAATGTCTCCATTCTTTGACTGAACATGAACACGAAGTGTGGTCAGTTGCGTTTCATCCCGACGGAGATTTATTAGCAACTGGCTGTGACGATCGCCAGATTAGACTATGGAATGTTGAAACGGGAAACTGTTTGGAAACTTTTACCGAGCATACAAGTCAGGTGCTAGCGGTAACCTTTAGTTTAGATGGACAGATTTTAATTAGCGGTAGTCAGGATAAAACGATTAAACTTTGGAATGTTGATACTCGAAAATGTGTCAAAACTTTTTGGGGGCATGAAGATGGCATCCGTTCCCTGGGTGTTAGCCCTGATGGTCAAATATTAGTCAGCGGTAGCAACGATAAAACTTTGAGACTGTGGAATATCAACACGGGAGAATGTCTGAAGGTTTTTACTGGTCATGCCAATGCAGTTTTGTCGGTGGTTTTTTCGCCTCAGGGCAATCTCCTCGCGAGTAGCAGCATCGGTCATAAAATTAGACTGTGGAATATTAATACAGGGGAGTGTGTCAAGGTTTTCACTGGACATTCGAATATGATTAACTCCATCGCTTTTCATCCTCAAGGTCATTCTTTGGCTAGCGGTAGTTACGATCAGTCAGTTAGGCTTTGGGATATTGTTACTCATCAATGCCTCAAAACCTGGCAAGGATATAGCAATCAGACTCTCGTAGTAACTTTTAGCCCCGATCCTAAGCTTCTGGTAAGTGGTGGACACGATACTAAGATTCGACTGTGGGATATTGAAACAGAACAAACAGTTCAAACTTTGCAGGGACACGAAAATTGGGTTTTTTCCTTGGCTTTTGTCAGTGCTGCCAACCGAGTAGGCACAAAAAATAACGCTAGGATTCTAGCTAGCGCTAGTGCCGATAAAAGCATTAAACTTTGGAATCTGGATAGTGGGCAGGAAATAGCTACTATGTACGGGCATGAAGCTGTTGTTCGCTCTATTTGCCTAAGTCCAGACGGCAAAATTTTAGCTAGCGGTAGCGAAGATGCTACGGTTAAATTATGGGATCTAGACACTGGTCAGACTTTAAAAACTTTGACCGAGCATGAAGGAGAAATTTGGTCGGTTGCCTTTAATAGTAATGGCAAGGTTTTAGCTAGTGCTTCTTTTGACGAAACGGTAAAATTATGGGACAGCATCACTGGCAAATGTTTAAAAACCTTGAGAGAACATCAGAGCTGGGTTTTTGCTGTTGCCTTTAGCGCTGATGGTAATCTTTTAGCAAGCACCAGTTCCGATCGCACGATCAAACTTTGGGATATTGAGACAGGAAAATGCGTGAGAAACATCCAGGAAGATACGGGTTATTCTCAATTAGTTGTTTTTAGCCCTGACGATCGGCTAATTGCCACCTGCAATGGAATACATCAAATTAAGCTCTGGCAGGTTGATAGCGGCAAATGTCTGGGTATTTTTAGCGGTCATACCGCACTAATCGGCTCGATCGCTTTTGATCAAGATAATCAGACGATCGCCAGTAGCAGTGAAGATGAAACTATCAAAATTTGGGATATTAAAACTGGAGCCTGTCTCAAAACTTTAACGCGGACAAATCCCTATACAGACATGAATATTAGAGGCGTGACGGGATTGAGCCAGCCGACCACGGAAACCTTAAAATACTTGGGTGCAGTGGATTAGCCTAGTTGCGAAGAAACAACGAGATAATTAAGCACTGTTCACATGAAAAAGGAGGAAAAAGATCTTTTTCCTCCTGTCAGCTATAGAGCGATGAAAAAACAATTATTTCCTCATCGAAGTGTTATTTTGATTAGATCATGTTGCTAGCATCGTTAGCTACTCCTGCAGCAATCTCTGCTTCGAGGATGCTTTCCAAGTCAAGCTCAATTCCGTGTAGAGTCAAAACTTCTAGAGTAGTTGCAGCGGGCTTGATTTCTGTAATTGTAAAGTTCATAATCTGTTCTCTATTTCAATATGAGTTGAGTAATAAAATCCAAAATACACAGTGAAAACGTTAAGTTTTTAGCTATGAATTTGTGGTTTGCAGAGGTTCAATTATTTGTTGGATTTCTACGTCTGAAATATAGCCTCCAGGCGGTGGACTAAAAGACATTAGGGCTGTTTCATAACAAGCACGAGCAATACGCGAGCGTTCAGCAGCAGAAAGTTCCGCTATCAAAGATACGTTCTCTCCCACATGGTCAGCATCTGCACCCACGGCACTGTGTACGCGCAGGCAGCGAGTTGCATTAACTTGTGCGGGTAGTAAAGACTCTACTTTGGCGATGTATTCTGCTCCCACTCCCAAAGATAGACGTTCGAGAGTATAGGTGTAGCCGATACAATCAATCGGATCGCTATCTCTGACGCTACGTCGGAAATAATCGACTAGGGCGATCGCCGCAGGGGGAACTAAAGCCTTAACGACAGCATCGGCATCATACCCAAGGGATTGGATATCTAGCCAAGCTAGTCGGTCGTGACCCGTTTCCTCCTCGACTTTTTCCAAAGCCCAAGCTGCAAGCTGAGCACGATTTTGAGCCGTAAACCCTCGCGCTGCATCCTTCATTAGTTGGGGAACGGGATTAGTCATGTGATAAGCACTTGCTAATCGCCAAATCCAACGGTAAAAAGTTAACGCAGGGGGTCTAGCCTCAGATTTAACCGTGTGTTTCGCAGCCGCGATCGCTGTATCTAGCAATTTACTAGTGGTAGCAAAACTGCCATCTCCAGTCATCGATTGGGCAAAGCGATCGTCTTCTGAGAGCGGTTGATAGATCCAAGCGCGGTTACTAGTTGCAACCACTACTTTTCCTGGGGCAATTTGCGCCCATTCAGCGCGAGCTAAATCAAAATCAACCTGCTGTTCGATAGAGCCTATGTTGTTAGCCATCAAAGTTATCCAACAAATTTTCAACCATTTTCGGTTAGTTCTATAGATCTCAAGATTTATAGACGCTAAATTAGCATTTTGGTCGCCAAGTTTATAACTAAATAATGTCAAGAAAAGATAATCTAGAGTCTTCTCCAGTTATTGTTCTAGTCTTGACTTGTTCAAATAAAAATTGCCTTGTACAGCAATCTTTATTGATTTAGTCATGATTTTGTGACCTGCTAGTTTAATTATTGAACTCCTGCATTCTCAATGGCATCGGTGAGCATACTGAAATCAAAACTTGAATCTATCTAAAACTCTATCGGTCAATCTGTATTTTTACTGTCACGCCTGTTACTCTTAATATTTATTAAATTATGCTTTAAATTCAACAATATATATATAAATAATAATTATTTTGGGTCAATAATATTTTTGAATTTAAATAGAGTATATAGCTAATGAAAAAAAATCAAAAGTAATCAATTAGCCGATTTGACAACCTACTTATTGTCGATTTTATTTACACTAATAAATAGGCTAAAGAATTATAAAAGTTTGCGATTACCATTAGCTTATTCTTGGTAGTCGCTTTGAATTTCTACGTCTAAAGTATCCTCATCAAAATAAACGTATAGAACATTAGGACGACAGCATACTTGGCAATCTTCAGTATAAGACTGCTGCATTCCCGCACTAATATCGACAAAAGTGCTGTTTGGTTCGCCACAAAAAGCGCAGGTATATTCGGCAGTTGTTTGCATTAGATTCATGATAAAAATAAAATTAGATGATTAATCGATAGTCAAAATATTTAAAAGCTATTGATAGTAGACTGATTGCGTTCGATATCTGAACTTAACTGAGCATCGATATTCATGGCTTCATTTAGATGCTTAACCAAAGTCGTTACGGGTAAAGCACCGCGAATATGTTGCCAGGGCAAAACTCGGTCTGCTGCTGACCAGCGATCGTGAACATAGTAATCTAGGGAAGGTATTTGTCCCCTAAGCTGCTTGAAAGCACGCTTATAACTACCCACAGAATCACCAAACTCTCTGGTTAACTCGAGTAATTTTCCTAAACGGCGATCGCCACGAGAAATCAAAGCTTGAATAACTGACCAGTTATAACTTTCAGGGCGAAAGTCGATTCCCTGTCGGCGAAGATTTTTCTCTAAATATTTCAAACGCTTCTTCGCATCAGGATTAACTCCAAACCACTGAAACGGAGTGTGTGATTTAGGAACAAAAGTGCTACAGCCGAGAGTAAGACGTAGTCCAGGAGCAGCTTTTTTAATCGCCGACATCATCGCTACAGTTTCCTCCACGTCGCTCATTGATTCTTGCGGAATTCCCACCATGCCATAAAGCTTGAGTGCTTTTAATCCTCCCGCTTTAGCGTTGATTGCTGCCTGGATAATTTCATCATTAGTTAGTTTTTTGTTGACGATCTGCCTAACTTTTTCTGAACCACTTTCAACGGCAATAGTAATTGAGCGGGTATCTCGATTAGCTAAGGTAGAGGCTAACTTTTCCGTAACGGTGTTGGTACGTACAGAAGCGATGCTCAGGCGGACATGCTGATATTTCGACTGAGAAAGGTAATCTAGAATTGCCTCAAACTCTGGATGTTGAGTAACGGAAGCACCTAATAACCCCAAGCGATCGGTAACCTCTAATCCTCGATCAATCGCAGGCAGCAAAGATTTTTCGAGGGGAGCGGTACGAAAAGGTAGAGTTAGATAGCTAGCCAGGCAGAAACGGCACATTTCAGGACAGCTACGCACAACCTCCACCATATAAATATTCTCCCAGGCAGCTTTTTCTGTAACGACGGTGGAAGTAGAAAGAGTATTACCACGGTAAGTTTGCTTTTGAATCTCGCTGGGGATCTCACTGTCGAGGGGGGAGATCGCCTTTATTTCCCCATCGGGGCTATGGTAGGTCACTTCATAAAGACTGGGAATATAAATTCCAGGAACTTGAGCTAGGTGACGCAGTTTGGTTTGACGGTTGGCATGACGCACCTGCTGATAAGCGTCGATGAAGCGATCTAGTAATTCTTCCCCGTCTCCTAATAAAATTACGTCAAAGAAGTCCGCCAGAGGTTCAGGGTTGGCGGTTAATACTGTTCCTCCCCCAAAAACCAGAGGATGATTGTCCTGGCGCTGATTAGCATGGAGAGGAATATCCAGAGACTCTAGCAGATTAAAGATATTGATATAGTCTAGTTCCCAGGAAACAGAGAACCCCAGCAGTTCAGGATTTCTGGGTAGCGGTTCGCTCAAATTAGTAAATAGACGACTGACATCAACATCAGAACGCATAGCTAAGGTTGCCCAAACAATCTGAAATCCCAAGCTGGTTATGCCAATCGTATATTTGTTCGGAAAGGCAAAAATTGCGGGAATAGCGTTAGTTTCTGCCGCTGTTGGGGTAAAGAGAAGGCGCTCTTGATGAAATACACTCACAGATAATCAGGAAAAGTTTTAGGCGATGGATATACTCAGTCTATTCATTATCGATCGCTTTCTGAGTCTGTGACAAAAAGTTGCCAATTGAGCTTAATCCTGTTGCCTAAAACTTAGCTCGTTCAAAGAAATCCTGCCCGCAACTAGACTTTCTTTTTGACTCTTAGACAGTTTTTTAACGTGATATTCCGCACTATAGGCAGCCGATTTAGTCCCTATTTCGGCTATAAAAACCAATTTTAGTGGGTGGCGAGTTCTCGTATATTTAGCAGCTTGGGAACTTCCAGATTGGTGTACGGCAAAGCGTTTAGCAACGTCATTGCTCACGCCCGTATATAGCGAGCGATCGCCACAGCGAATCATATAAATTGACCAAATTGATGATTTATTATCCATCGTTCATTAAAGTAGCGGGTAGGTAGACAAACTATCTGTGTTCTCGAACGGCGCTGATGCGCCAGTGCTGCAAAGCAGCTTTGAGGATAAGGCGAATGCCCCTAGCCACCTCGCGACAGTCTGTCCCGAGAAGGGGCTGCGCCCCTGAGTCGCTTCATCCGTGTTTATCTGTGGATAATTTTAATCCCCACAATAATCGACACTATAGCTTGTTGGGATCGCTGTAGTCAGGGTTGGTAATAAATTCCTCATCAGTCAAACTGGACAAAAATGCGACTAAGTCATCAATTTCCGACTCCGTTACCTCAAATCCTTTCACAAACCCACTCTTGTAAGGATTAGCGCTACCAACACCCGCATATTCACCTTCGCTGACTGTTCTCCCTCCTGCTTGATAATGGGCGATCGCATCCTGCAGTGTAGCGACGCTACCATCGTGCATGTAGGGCGCTGTTAGGGCAATATTTCTCAGACTAGGAGCTTTAAAACGTCCCATATCGCCTTTTGCCTGAGTAATTTCCTTAATGCCGACATTCTCTGGGGGATAACTGCCTACACCATCGATATTATATAGACCCGTATTGTGAAATGCTGTTTCGGTAAAGGCTAAATTTTCATGCTGGATTGAATCACTAAAGTTAATCCCACTATGGCAGTGAAAGCACTCCATTCGTTCGCTGTTGAATAATCTTTCACCCCGTTTGGCTGCAGCAGAAATCGCTTTGGTTTCTCCCTGATAGCGATAGCGATCGTAAGGAGATTTAAACGAGACTAGACTTCTTTGGAAACTGGCGATCGCTTTAGTTAAGTTAGAGATGTTTACTGGTTGTTCTTCATTAAAAGCCGACTCAAACATTTGACGATATTTTGGATCGTTTTGCATCCACTCGATCATCTGCTGTTCTTTCCCTACCATGCCCATCTCGACGGGATGTTCGCCAAAAATAGGAATCAAAGCCTGATTTTCTAAGCTAGTCATCAGCGGGTTTGCCCAGGTCAAAACTGGACTGTAGGCGACATTTGCCAAACCCATGGAATTGCGCGCATGAAATTCATCAGTCGAACCTATTGCTACTTTTCTGCCGTCAGTAAAAGCCAATGACTGCTTGTGGCAGCTAGCACAGGAATATTCCCCCGTGATCGATAAACGAGGTTCATAAAACAGATGTCTGCCCAACTCAACTTTTGATTGTGTCATTGGGTTCTCTGCAGGAACTATTGGTTTTGGTGTCCAGTCTGGTAAATTCCAGCTGTATTCAGCATTCACAGCTAAATTTCCCTCTGTTGCCATTGCCTGACTCAAACCAATTGAGAGACAAACAGATAGGCTAAAAGCGACCAGCAGGTTGAAAATACGCTGGCGCAGACCAAAAAAGTTATTGCCCATATCTCACTTAATTACTCAATAAAAATCCACCTACTGCTATTCAACAAAAAAGAAATACTGCTCTGACTCGCTCCCTGTTGAAGAGAGGTTAAGATTCTGCATAATAGGCATACAGTCCCCATCTTCAGGAGATGACATACAGCCATTGGGAGTATTTGCTTGATTAATACTTAAGTCGCTTTGAGCCAATAATTCTCCCAGATCAGCGATGACAACATCTCGTTCGGGATTAAAATCTTCTAGCATCACCTCCACACGGTTTGGATTGACGCAGCCGAATAAGCTACTTTGTGACGACTCCGAACATCCAGTGCTGCCCAAGTGAATCATGTAGGCATTATTATTGGCGCTGCCATGTCCTTCATGTCCTTCATGTCCTTGATCAGTAGTTTGAGTACTGCTATGTTGGTTATGAGTTTGCTGACCGTTCTTAAAGATGCTGGCCTGTCTGCTCGTTTGGTGAGTGGTTTGATGCCCCCCAGAGTTGCTTGTATGAGTAGTCTGTTGGTTAACCTGAACTTCTCCATTCTGGTTATGCTCACGGTGAATATTACTCATCTCACCAACAGTAGCGATCTCTTGATCTGTCTCTAAATCGGCGCGTAAAAATTTATAGCCTCCCTGCCAATTCCACCACATCGAAGTTAGGTTTAAAGGTGACGGTGCGATCGCTGCATCATCATGATTTAATTCTTCGGGGACTCCCATCGTAAACTGCAGACTCTGATAATCTCCTTTTGGAACTTGACCAACTATGGTGGAATTCATCTCCGCCGTGCCGTTATCACAGGCGCTAGTGCCGTCTTCAAAATCTAGTAAGACAGTATTTTGATATTGCCACTTACCATCTTGCTCTAGTTCTAGAGATACAGCCTCGCCATTTTTGTCAATTAGGGCAACATTAGAAATATAAAATCGAAAGTCTTTCGGGGTGATAGTCGATTCTGCGGTGCCGACACTCTCATAACTCTGTCCACAGACAAATTTTGATTCACCAACATAGGCAGCAAAGTCAATGGCAACGTCCTGCATATCTGACTGTGCCTGAGCCAGAGATTGAGAAGCAAGCACCATAGCCGAGGCTAGAAATATAGCGTGTTTATTCTTATTTGAAATTAACAACATAGATTATATATACGTTATGTAAAATGCGTTTTATAAGTTATTTAGACTATTAGATATAGATGTTTATCCTATAAGAAAGTTGTCTTCACTGTCCAAAGACAGGCTGTAGAACATATCCATCGATTGAGATAATTTAGAGTAGCCTTAATATTGAGCCAATCTCCGACCAAAAAGCGATCGCTATTCTTGTTTAGCCATTAAAAAAGGCGAACCGTAATTCGCCCAGATACATAAATTTAGGTTGACAATTTAGGTTGACAGACTCAAAGTACTAATTACTTTGTTCGACCTCGACTGGACAATAGTCGTTGTATTGATCCTGATCGTAGTAGTAGAGTGTTCGAATCGGGTAAGGGATACTGATCTTGGCATCATCTAAAGCTTTCTTGAGGTCGATCATAGCGTTCGTCTGTACTTTGCGTAGCTGTTTCTGTTGGGAATTACACCAGTAGCGCACAACAAAATCAATAGAGCTATCACCAAAATTGACGACATCAATTTCGGGAATCGGTTCTTTCATCACCCCATCAACTTGACGAATAGTTTTCAACAGCAGTTCCTTAGCTTGAGGTAAGGAAGTATTGTAATCAACCCCAACACCAAGATCGGTTCTTCGATGGGCATAAGCCGTTACAACTTTTACCGCGTCCGTAAAAACAGTCGAGTTGGGCAACAAAACTCTTTCGCTGTTGTAGGTACGAATCTTGGTAGTCCGAATACTAATGTTTTCTACCCTTCCCTGATAATCGCCAATTACTACTTCATCACCTAGCCGAAACGGTTCTTCCACTAACAAAATAATTCCTGCCAAAAAATTCTTAAAAATATCTTGGAAAGCAAAACCAATTGCTACGGAACCAACCCCCAGAGTAGCAATAATATCTCCTAGTTCAAATCCAGGAAAAGCTAGCACACACGCCAGCAAAATTCCGAGAGTCCAGACTCCAATCTGAGCCATCTTTGTCAACAGCGACTGTAAAGAAGTGCTTTTAATCGTTCGCTTACCCGTTTCTTCTGTAATTTTTAAGACTAACTGAACGGCATATTTAGTCAAAAACAGCACTACCAAAGCTGACAATAAGCTAGGCAGAGCCTTGATACTCTGACCCAGCAATTCCAGCAGAACTTGAACAATTGTATTGATAATTTCAGCCATAGTTTTTCTGCTAATTGATGAAGTCTAAATATAGATTCTAATTTCTAATATCCGAGAGTGCAAACCTTTTATGCCAGCACAGCTACTAGCGTTTGCGCTGTTCATCAAAAAAAAATTGAATGTAACCTGTTGGTTTTAAGTCTGCAAACAAAACCAAAAATTATCATCAATCTCGATGTTAATGAATTTTTCTCTAAAAAACGACTGTCTTTGAGCACCTCTAGCATTTTCAGAGAACTTTGTAGTTGAATATATTTCCGTACGTGAAACTATCTAGATAAAAATAGATACAATCTCGCCTCGCAAACCTGTAAAATATTAATAGATGATTTAACAGCAAAAAAAACGCTGCGCTCAAGCTCTTGCCAGTCATGCTCTTCAGCTACTATCTCCGTAAATTTACATATTGTTTACATTCCCTAGTTAATAATTACCCAAACTTTACAGCTTGCTCGAATATTCGCGGATATACTGAGTTGAAGCAAAGAAAATAAACCCAGTCATTCTTTTATTTATCAAACATATCAGTAAATTCATGGAAGATATCAACAACTACATCGCCTCCATCCAACAAGAAATCGTTGCTGAGGAAAAAACTGTTAAAGTTGCCAGATTAATCATCTTATTAATCAAAATTGAGAAGGAATTAGCCACGGTAAAAGAAACTTTAGCTAAGCTACAAAACCATCAGCAGAAATACAATAAAGATTCTCAACTCTCTGCTCAGATTGAGCAAAAAATTGCTACGGTTAATCGTCTCTCTGCGAAGATTAGCAAAGCAAGATTGAATCTAAACTTTTACTTTATTTAGATATATATTTAGCCACCACTCTTACCTTCATTAACTAAGTAAAGTTAGCTAAACAACTGTCAAAGTTTTGAGCTAGTCAAAGATCTTAAATTAGGTTTATTAATACTTATTTAATACCACTATTCAGGTTGCTATCCGTTCTGCTGAACGAGTCAACGTTTAATATATTTATATGTTGCCCATCTACCTTCTCGGCAGTAGATTTGGGTTATCAATTCTAATTTCAACTAAAAACTGAGTTTATTTTATGAAGGTTGGCACATGGGTCAGCCTTTAATTTTGAGCAGTAATTGTTAATAACAGCGTATACTCATCAACACTAATTAAGACGACATCCTAGCTGTCTCATCGAATTAAGAATAGTCGTGGATGTTGTTTTTATTGCCTGGCGCGATTGACGATAGGTGTCGCAAGCCTCATTATATTGACCATTAGCTGTATAGACTAAACCTTTTTGGCTCCACAGTTCTGCACTTTGAGGATAGTATTTTAAAGCCCGATCTAAGACGGTTAATATTTGCTCATCTCGACCTAAAGCTTGTAAAGCCTTGACTAATTCTTGCCAGGTTGTCAAATCATAAGGACTTAGTTCGCTTGCTTGAGTTAGAGAATCAATCGCTTGAGTAAAATTTCCCTGTTTGTTTAAGGCAATGCCCCGATCTCGCCATAGATTTGGATAATTGGGACTAATTTCAATTGCTCGATCATAATCGGCGATCGCCTGAAGATAGTTCTGTTGCTGCTGGTAAACTCTGCCTCTAAGCTGCAGCGCTAAATATGATGTTGGTCGTAGCTGTAAAGTTTGGCTCAAAGTGGTTAAGGCTGATTCTAACTTGCCTTGCTGAACTAAGATCTGACTTTTACGTAGCCAAGCCTGATAGTTATTTGGTTCTAGTTGAATTGCTGATTCGTAAGATTCAATTGCCTTAGTCAGCATTTTAGCTGTAGCTAAAAAGTCTCCCTGGGCAATCCAAATCGCCGTATTTTGCGGCTGCTGCTGAATTAAAGCAATATACTTATTATTAATCTCTTCACTGAGGCGGACAGTTTCCTGGGGACGATTTAACGCTTCTAAAACTAGAAGTTTATTTTGCCACAGCTTGAGGTTATTGGGCTCAATTGCCTGAACCCGATTGAATACTCCCAAAGCCGACTCATATCTGCCTAACCGCAATAAATTTTCAGCGCGATCGCTCAAAAATTGAGGATTTAGTCTATCTTTTGCCAAAGCTGCTTCCTGCATTACTAAAGCTGCTTCATACTGCTGTAGTTGGAATAAGGCTCGACCTTTATGATTGTAAAGCTCTGGGTTCTCTGATTCTAATTCTAGAGCTTGATTATAAGCAGCGATCGCTTCAGTAAATCTTTCCAAAAGAAATAAGACATCTCCCTGTTTCTGCCAGTTATCGGCAAGGTCGGGTTTAAGTGCTGTTGCCGACCGATAGGCTTCTAAAGCTTGGGAATAACGCTTGAGAATTGTGAGACTTTCTCCTCGTCCAAACCAGGCGCGCCAGCTGTCTGCTTTTAGATCGATCGCCCTAGCAAAACGATCTAAAGCTGATTTGGGTTGCTCTGGCAATAATCGTTGTCCTTGTTTTTCATAGTAAATTGGTCTGATAGTGGGAAAAGCATATTCTATACTGCCTAACAAACAAAAAATACCCAGTACACCAACAATTAGAGGTAAAGGAGACCTATTAGTCGCAGGCTTTTTAAGTCGAGGAAATCGAATGTTGACGAAAGAGCGTTTCGAGTCACCGTAGTTGTCAGTTTTGCGGATTTCACTCAGGGCTTTTTCTGCTGACTGATATCGTTGACTTAAGTCTAGCTGAACTAATTTATCGATAATTTTGACTGAACGGCGATTCAAATTGAGGTCTGTTGTCCATAAAAGCTTACCCAAACTATCCCGATCTAATGTAGCTGGTTTCTGTCCAGTTGCAGCCTCAATCGCCATCATACCTAGGGAATAAAGATCGCTGCCAATTGTCGGTCTTCCCGCAATTTGTTCTGGAGACCAATAATTTTGTTTTGACCAACTCTGATTATCTGGCGATCTGCTTGATGAGTTAGCGATCTCATTTAAAATGCCAAAATCTGTGACAATTATCTGCCGATCTAGTTCGCGAATCAGCAAATTTGAGGGTTTGAGATTGCGGTGAATAATGCGATTTTGATGAATAAACTCCAGCACAGATAGAGTACTATCCAGTATTTGCATAATTTGGGCAGTGGAAAGCCTTGACTCCGCAATTTTTTCCGCCAGGCTAATTCCCTGCACATATTCTTGAACCAGGTAAAAGCAATTATCCTCTTCAAAGTGATCCCACAGTTGCGGAATTTGCTCGTGATATCCCAGTCTCTCTAAGACAGACATTTCTTCGGCAAAATTACTTTTAAGCTGGATATGATCAAAATCACTATTAGGAGCCAGCTCAATTCGTTTAATTAGACAAGGAGACTGATATTGGCGACGCAGATTATCTGCCACATAAGTTTCAATTCCCTCTCCTCCACCCAAATAGTTTCTAATTAAATAGCGTCCGCCAACTGTTTGTTTAATCATCAGCAGTGGTCGCAAATCCTCCAGCACTTCTAGAGCCGAATGATAACGTTGGTCAACGGTTGGCAACATCATTTTGCTCAAAATTGCCTCTAATCTCGAACTAATTTGACACTGCGATCGCCAGTCAATATCAGTTCGCTCTAATTCCAAAGGCGATCGACCCGTCAAAGCATACACTGCGGTTCTAGCAAGGGCATATATATCACTACTAAAATACGATTCTTCTTCTCTTTGTTCTGGAGCAGCATAAACCCAGTTACTGACAGAGTTATTGAGAATTAGTTCTCCCTGTAGATTTATTTCGGTAGCTTCAATTTCACGAATTGCACCAAAATTAATTAGTACATACGCATTATCCTGTTGGCGCCGAATTAAATGAGCTGGCTGTACATCGCGATGAATAACATTAGTCTTGTGAATAAAATCAAGAATTCTCAGTCCATCCTGAAGCAAAAAAATTGTGTCGGCTTCGTCAAACTGGTTATATTTGACTTCTTGTTCTAGGTTATCGCCATCAATATATTCTCGAACTAAATAAAATTGCTGCTCAAGCATAAAATGATCGTAGAACTGGGGGATTTGTGGATGATCTCCCAAGCGATCGAGAATAGATACTTCTTTTAATAAGTACTGTTGAATAATTTGCCAATTCAGCTCATTTTCGCAATTGAAGCTCAGCTGCTCCACTACACATCTGGCATCTGCCTGAGCCTGTAAATCTTTGGCGAGATAGGTTTTCTCTTTCTCTGACCTGCCAAGCTGTTGGATTACCTGATATCGATTGTTAATAACAGAACCTGGAAGGTGCATTACTCTCTCAGAATTATTGGATTAGGTAGCAAAATCATAGTAATTCGGTCTAGAAGCAAATGTAGTCTAATCTTGATGATTGACCCCACGGCAGTCTTAGTTGATCCTCACTGTGTTGGCTAGATGATATCCTCAAGCTAGTTAAAGTGATTATTTACAATCAATTATTTAATTCTTGCTCAATAATATGACTTATTTTTAGGCGTCAATCCTTAATTGAATGACCCATTGTACGATCTTTCTCATTGACTGGGCAAAGTAGATTGAGATAGAGGACTCTGCTTGAGAGTAATGACCTTAGTCGTGTTACTTTCTCTAGCGACGCGAACTAATAATCCCGCTAGCAGCAGGGACGCAATAATTGAGTTGATTCCATAGCTGAAAAAAGGTAGGGGCAAACCAGTTGTCGGCAAAGACCCTGTGGCAACACCAATATTAATTAATGATTGACCAATAATAAAGACCATTGAGCCTACTGCAACTAGTCTCGGTACATCGTGATGGCATTTTATTGCTACCCTCAAAGCTAAAGTTCCGTAGCCAACGATTAATAACAGCAGCATAATGCAGCCAATGAAGCCAAATTCTTCAGCATAAACCGCAAAAATAAAGTCAGTGGAGCGAATTGGTAAAAATGATAATTTTTGTTGAGATAGACCATATCCTGCACCTTTAAAGCTGCCAGAGGCGATCGCTAAGAGGCTTTGAATTAGCTGATAACCTTTATTGTGATAGTCTTGCCAGGGATTGAGAAAAGAAGTTATTCGGTCTAACTGATAAGGATTTAAGGCGACACTCAAACTGGCAACTCCAAACCCACCTCCAGCTACAGCCAAAAGTTGAGCTAGAGGTAACTCTGCTGCCAGTGCAATTAGCCATAGGCTCATTCCACATAATCCAGTCGTACTAAGATTAGGTTGTTTGAGAATTCCAGCCAGCACCAAGGCAAAAGTTACTAACCATACCCAACGTACTTTTGAAGCAAGAATATTCCAGCGAGAAAATAAGTGCGCAGCTTGGAGTACCAAAAACGGTTTAATTAGCTCTGACGGCTGTAGAGAAAAAGGACCAACTGCAATCCATCGACTTGCCCCCATTGTGGTTTTTCCTAATCCAGGAACCAGAGTCGCAAAGATCGCAATTAGCAAAGCTAACACCATTAAAGGCGCAATTTTAATCGTTTTGTGTAGAGGCAGACGAGAGACTAAATTAAATCCAACAATACCAGCTGCTACGCCAATTAGCTGACGCTTAACTATATATAGTCCATCATTGTTATTAACCATTCCTTCTGGATAGGAAGCAGACATTAAAGTCACTAAACCGACAATTAACCAAACACAGGTAAGCCAGTTCAGTAGGCGCGCTTCCCACGTCCAAGATTTAACTTGAGGTGCAACGAAAGGAATAAGATAACTAAGATACTGTCTAATAATTTTAGCTTTCACTAATGCTGAATTTAACAATCATATTTTTGCTTTTTAAAGGTAACAGATGTTTAGACTTAATTAAATACGATTATATTAAGCTTTTTAATTAAACCCTCAAAGCTTTTATCTTAATAATGTAATCAACAAAAAAGGTCACGCTCCCTACTCAAAAAAGTGAGGGCTACGTGACCTTTGATGAAAAGTCTGCCTTTCTAAAATTAGAGAAATGGCTTTGCCAGTTTAGATTTTTATCGACTTAAATACTATTAGAGATATATTAAGTATTTGCTGAACAAACTTTAAGACAAGCCTGTGTTCATGCCCTGTTTACCCGTTGCCAATTCAACTTTGATAATTTTGCCACCCATTTTCATGATTCTCTGCTGTTCGCGGAACCAGTTATCATAAGGGACTAACTTAGTAAAAAAAGTATTTTGTAATTCTCTTTGAGTGCGAATTCTGGTTTGACTGGGAACACAAGCCGTTACCTTAAA
>JBCBEA010000005.1:0-21756 GCA_038529195.1 Cyanobacteria bacterium J06600_6 | reverse complement strand
ATTATCAGCATCATAGATGATGCTGATAATCGCCTACTTAATGTCTGGACTAGTGAAGATGGAATCATTCAAAATCAGGATGCAAAGTATTTCTATTATCAGCATGGGCCGCTGGCAAGAGTAGAACTAGGCCATCACAAAGTACAGGGCTGTGATTATGCCTATACCATTCAAGGTTGGTTAAAGGGCATGAACTCCAATACCCTTTCTGCTTCTCGAGATATTGGTAAAGATGGCACCCTGGACTATCCTTTGCATCAGCATATACCCCAGGACGAATTCGGTTTTACGCTGGGCTATTTTGCCGGGGACTACCGGGCAATCGGTGTAGGTGAAAATGATCTCTTTGAAGCCAGCACCGCTGGTAGTGATTTAGCAGCAGCCAGTAATGATCTGTACAATGGTAATATCAGTCACATGGTGACCAGCATTCGTGGATTTATGGAACAGGATGGTGGGCCGCAAAGCTACGCCTATAGCTACGATCAGCTTAACCGCTTGCGTTCAGCGCGGATGTTTAATAACCTGGATATTGAAAGTAACCGCTGGAAGAACGGTGGTATTGCTTCTACTGATTACGCCGTGGATATCAGCTATGATGCTAATGGAAACATCCAAACGCTTAATCGCAATGCCTATGATCCTGGTAGTGGCACCAATACAATGGACCGCTTTAGTTATGTATATGAAGATATTGCTACCGGGTATGATAAAAACACCAACCGTTTAAAGGCCGTACTGGACAGTGGAGACAATCCCGATCCGCTGGCTTTTGATGACGTAAAAACAGGACAAGTTTTTGATCCGGAACATCCCGTAGTGGACAATTACGATTATGACCAGATCGGTAATATGATCCGTGATCATTCTGAGTACATCGAGCAGATCACTTGGACGGCTTATGGAAAAGTAGATGCCATTACTAAGGATAAATCCTATAAGTTCTCTCCCCATGATCTAAATGAAGATGGGGAACTCAATGATGAAATTGTCCTACAAGACATTGATTTTGTCTATGATCCTTCCGGTAATCGGATTATGAAAATTGTCAAGCCGCATCGCTCTGGCGGGGCGGGGCTTACTGATCAAACACAGTGGGTGTACACTTACTATATGCGCGATGCGCAAGGGAACACTATAGCTACTTATGATCTTCAGTTTGCACCGCTGGGGTTTGTAGTTCCAGACTTTGCTTATATCGGCAGAATGCGTCTTCGAGAGACGCATCTATATGGGAGTAAGCGGCTAGGGATTAAGAACAATCAGCGGCCTACGGCTCTCGTATTGTTTAATGCTGAGGTGGGAGAAGGAGGTGAGCTGGGAGAGATTCAAAATGTGACATTGCTAGAACCAGTTGAGTCCGTGTCAGAGATTAGCAAACTAGCTTATCATCAACTTGGCAGAAAACAGTTTGAGCTGACGAATCATTTGGGGAATGTGATGGTGGTGGTGTCGGATAAAAATATAATAGTAAATCAAGATACACATCTTAGAATTTCTGATGTGTATGCTAGATCGGTTTATTATCCTTTCGGGTTAAGTATGTCAAGGCGTACCATTGATAATATAGACTACCGCTATGGTTGGCAAGGTTGGGAACGTGATGACGAAGTAAAAGGCTCTGGTAATCACATATGTTGGGGGGATTATGGATATGACCCAAGAATAGTAAGAAGATTGCAACTTGACCCATTACAAGCTAAATATCCGTGGCAAAGTCTATATTCAGTTTTGGGGAATAATCCAATTTTACATAAGGAAATTGGTGGCAGGAGTTATGCTGTTTACGTCAATCACGAAACAAAAACAGTAATTGTTAAAGCAACTTATTACACGGTAAAAGGCAATACAGATGATTATAATTCCGCAGTAGGGGCAACAACATTTTGGAATAAACAAAGCGGAAAATATCAGTACAAAGTAGGAAAAGGGAAAGAAGCACAATATTATGATATTCAATTTGAACTAAATGTGCAGGAAGTAGACAATCCAACTTTACAAGCGAATACGGACAGGGTACCAAACGAATTAGTTTTCGAAGGACAAAGCAGGCTTACCACAGATGGTTCAAGTAATACTTATGATGTTTTGCCTGATAATCACCGCCGATTTACGAATGACAACTCCGAAGAAGAAACAAATGGAGTTACAAGGGGCGGAGTTTTAGTAAGTGTTAAAGATAGTAGAAAAGAGACAGAAACAGGAGCACACGAAGTCGGTCATACATTAGGATTTGGACACCAAATGGGAACCATAATGAGTGAAGCAAGTAATGCCGGAAGAAGTGAAACCATTAATAAAACTATTGTAGGTCAAATTCTTAAAAATGCAGGTTTAGGAAAATCAAATTACCACAAAGATTATCAAGGGTCAGGAACAGGAAATTTACAACCCTCAACAGGAGGAGAAGCTCCAAGCGGATTTGATAACGGGAAAATCGTAAGAAAAAAGAATTGATTATGAAAGGAATAAAGTATTTTTTGTTTTTCCTTATATTCATTGCTGTTAGTAGCTGCAACTTATTTAGAACATCAGCTGCAAGTAGCCGTATTGAAACAGAAGGCAGTTATAGTATTGTAAGTCAGTCGGAATTTTCAAACGAACTAGGAAAAAAGTCAACAAGCAAAATAGAAGGTTATGTTTTTGACGATTACAGCAAAAATCACGTGTCCTATGGATTTGTTTTGTCAATAGAAAATGCCCAATATCACACAACAATAGATAGTGCTGGTTATTTTAGTCTGTTACTTCCCCATGGAACATATCAATTGAAAATTACAAGCGTAGGGAATAAGGATTTAGTAACTGGCCCAATAAAACTAAATGAGAATACACAAACCCAATTAAAAGTCTTTTTAGGTTCAGACATTATGTATGAGTCCGAGAAGAGAGGGAGTAAAATCCAAGAAGCACCTATTGAGGAATAATCTCTGCTCATAACAACTTAGAACGTTGATCATAACTCATTTAACTAGCAATCTGGGAAGCATTTTCGAGCTCACTATTAGTCGTTTCTTTAGGCCCGTGCTCAATACCGCCACCAGTCCAAATTCCGGTCCCTACCCAAATTTCATAATGAAGTAACCACTCACTGATCCAAGGAATAATAGTAGTGACATAGTACATATTGGGCGTCCATTCCTTGTCGCGGGGATAGTATAGACAAAGTTCTTGCTTTTCATTAGAATAGACATGAGGCAAGTCAGGAATACCCTCCGCTCGCAATAAGGGATAAGGCTCTAATACAGATATTTTTATGCCCTTACCCTTCTTATAGCAAAGCTTTACTTTGTAAATACTACTGAGCGGAGTAGGATGCAAGTCGTGTATCCACGTAATTTCCTGATCGCCTTTTCTAGTAATTTTCGAAGTAGGAAAATAAGACTTGAGAGCGGCAGCTTGCCTTATCAGTGGAATCCGCTGCTTACTCATCCCCACCAAAATTTTGATGCTGGCGCACAGGGGTTCGCCCCTGGTAACCTATGGTGGCTGTACTTGCCGCCATTCTTAGTTGATTAGCTTCACGAGCCTTCAACATCTTTTCACCATAACTGGTAAAGGCTTTATTAACCACATCCTTACCAAATGGTTTGATCATGCTTTCCTGTATGCTAATCATTCCGATTGCATCAGTAGTATGTCCAAGGTCAATTGCCAATTGGTCTAACCAACTGTAAAAATTAGCTTCCCTTTTTGGATGCTCCACCCATTTGTCGGCAAAGTTTTCCTCATCATTTACTGGATTCGCTACCCACTTGATATTTCTACCTTCTTGTGCATCGTAACGTTCCTCTATGGCATTACGCATAGATTGCACTACATTGTGTAAACCCTCTAATATATTTGTTTCGCCACCGTAAACTCGGGAAGCAAGTGTTGTGATAATAATTGAAATCGGTTTGTCTTCCTTTTCTTCTTCCGCACTGAAGAGAATATCCCGGTGGCGTTTTAAGATTTGTACGATACGCTGTAAGGGCAGCTTGTTTTCCTGCATTTGAGGAACCTCCTGTATGGAGCTTTCCAGTAGCAACGTCCGAGAGTTTGCTAAAGCGGCACGAGTCTGAAACCATAGCGCATAGCCAAAGGGGTTAGATTTAAGCCAATTATTTTGGTCCCTCTCCCACTCGTAATCGTCCTTCTCTCTATCTGTAATCCTGATGGCTAATTCATCTGCCTTCTCAACTTGCAGATTCTGAAAGGAACGTTCCAAGATCGTCCGATATCCTTCATCCGTAGCTGCTGGCAATATATCCATGTGATAGCGCTTACCTTGGTCTTCTGCATTTTCACGATATCTCAGTGTCCAACACCGGCGGCCATCAGGCGTTTCTAATAACCCCTCGTAGGTCTTATGGCTTTTTAGCTGATCACCGACCAACTGCTTCAATTCCTGTTGGGTTTTATTCAACTTACTGCCATTAAGCCTGCAAACCAAGTCGATATCCAGATCATCAGCTTCATTTACTGGCTTAATAATTGTACCGAGCAAGAAGGAGCCTTGTGGCAAAATCTCGGGTTGGTAGTCCTCTAACAAGGAACCTTCCTTGGAAAGGTGCCTACCCACGGCCATATAGCTTGCAACCGCCGCATCGTATTCGGTTTGCGAAATATCCAATGTTTGGCCTAATTGCTCCAGTATTTCGTGGAACTGTTCACGTTGTTCTGTAGTTAGTTTTCTCATTTGTTGATTATTTGAAGGGCTTCGAAAAAACCGGAATTTGCGGTGTTCTCATCATAAATAACAAGGGGCATATCTGCTTTAGGCATCCACACTCTTCCCAGTTCAATCGCAGTAGTAACAGGCATTGCAGGAAAAATATGCAGTGGCGTTTGAGCATTGTACTTCGACTTAATTGCATCGAATAACTTGCGAATGGCAATACTAAACTCATCCAGCGTTTTCTTTGTTTTCAGAAAATCGTTGAAAGGCTCTTTGATAGTAATGGTGTAAATGGAACAGTCATCTCCAAGTACATCTGTTATTCTCTTATCATTGATAGTCGCACTCAAAGAAATGTTCAATGCGACCTTAGAGTGCTTCTTCCTAGGTCTTTTGATTACGTACTTGATATCACTAAGCTCATCGGTTAAATTCCAAGTAGCTGGAGTCCTAACTGGCTGATGTAGCTTTACTCGCTGGATATCATTAATCAAAACTCCTAACTTCATCAATAAAGGCATAGGAGCAAAAGCAAAAATGGAGAAATGGGTAGTATTACCTGATCTCAACTTGGGTCGAATTTGCTCATTGAATTGAGTTACTAAATTCTCTTCTTCAACCGCCCAGAAACGGGCATCCTTATCCCTGAAAGGACTATTGGCAAGACCGAGATCAATAGCGCGTTTTTGGGCAGGGTAATGAGTAGGCAAAAGGAAAGGACTAAGTGCCTCATAGGTCAGTACGGGGCTGTGTTTACCGATATTAGCTTTATAAATCACTATTTCACTTGCCATATCTTCGGATATGCCAGAGATAAGGGCCATACGGTCCTCGTGTGCTTTTTTCATGGCCAGCAATACACTCTCTGGGTGGCCAGCTACATCTACTTTGTCAATCAACCGATGATGTGCATCACACATCAGCATCAAATTGGATAGAGAATGCTTAAGTTGATCGGAACGAATAGCATCTCCACGTGGCCCATTCGGCTTATCAGCCACAATATGAGCGATATAAGCAGTGTTAAACTCCGCTTTAGTTAGGCCATCTTCATACAAGCATTTATTGCAGCCTTTATATTGGCATCTTCCGGCTGCCTTGCCCCAAAGCAGCATTTTGGTTTTTACGGGGATGTAGGATACACTCATAATAGTCCGAAAATCAAGGTTTATTATTTCTATATACTATCAGCTAACAGTCAGCAACTAAACAATAATTTCTAATGATTATTATCTAAATACACTACGAAGCCACAAAAAGTTTACTAATCTTTATTTAATGTATAGTTTTAAGTTTTACTTAATGATGTTATGTTTAGCAACTCTAAATAAAAGGCAAGAAAACACTAAACTAGATGCTCATGTCACGCTCCATAAACCTAATCCTTAGGATAAGTCTTATTCTCTTGTTTGCCAATCCTATCTATACTCAAGTGACTACCGATGATATAAAAGAGCTGCTTAAAGAAAATCGATTCGATACTTACTTAGAACAGCACCTTGACAGTCAAGACGAAATATCAGATCAGTTACTAGATAGTATTTATCTCTACATTCAAGAGCAGTATCATTTGAATAATATCGAAGATGCTCTAAAAGCAGCTGACATTGTGGTTCCTTTTGTCAATGAAGAAGAAATATATCGTTATGTTCTTTTTCTACAAATGCGGCTAGCAGTCATAGCCAAAGGGGATACACCAACTTTGGCTGAGGCAGATGTCAAAATTTTACATCAACTAGAGAACAAGCCATTTCCAGACTCTGTATTAGCGACTATACACAAATCTCTTTCCAGCTATTATTACAGAGTAAAGGATTATGAAGAAGCCTTGTATCACTATGCAATAGGAATTGATAACTATCTAAGCTGCGGTCATTATGAAATGGCAGTTAAGGAACTTACGATGAAAGCTCTCACTCATCGTAGGGTAGGTGATATGGAGCTAGGTCTAAATCATTATTTTATTGCCGATAGTCTAATAGAAATTCACTTTCCTGTAGATAGTGACCAAGAGAGATATGAACGGCTTAAGACTAGGGTTTATAATGGAATTGGCATTGTCTTTATGAAAAGATTGATGTTCGAACAAAGCAACAAATACTTCGAGCAGATTCTTACATTTAAAACCATATCAAATTCTTACCGGGCAATTGTTCAGGGGAATATTTGTGGAAATAATTTATATCTAGAGAATCACTCAGAAGTTTCTCGACACTGTTCAGAAGTATTGAGGTTAACAAATATTCGTATTCATGAACGCATGACGGCATCTAGCCAATTGATTAAATCTTATTGTGTGAGGTCATTGATTGATTCTGCAAAACAATATTTAGATACACTAGAAGTGATTGCCGGTGATCCAACTGATAGATACCATTGCACCTATTTACTGAGAAAAGCCGATGTTTATCAGCTTATGAAGAAGTACAAAACTAGTAGCGCTACCTTCAAAGATGCTTACCTGTGTATGTTAGATAATGAACCTGGAAAATTGAACTCTATAAGGGTAGCACTGGAAGGCGTAATTAAATCAGAGCTTCTTGATAATAATGACAAATCTATTTTAGATTACTTTGATTTACTCAGAAGTCAAGTGGATACAATCAATAAAATATATCACCAGGATGAAATTTTGGCGGCCATCAAAAAATATGAAACAGAATTGACTTTGAAAAAAAATGAGCTTTTACAACAGAGACTTGAGAATCAAAAGACTCAATCAAGATTGAAGATTGGAGTACTTATCATACTCGCCTCTCTCTTAGGTGCATTTGGATGGTTTTCCTTTAAAGGATACAGGTTAACGCTTGAGGATAAAAAACGTCTGATATTTGAGAAAACAGAACTTGATCAACTCAACCTTAAGCTAAACAAGCAAAACGAGCAGTTAACTATGACCAACCAAGAACTGGGTGATGAAAATGAAACCTTAATCGCCCAAATCGAGAAAAAGCCTGAGCAGATTTCTGTAAAGGTTCTTGATAAGCTACGGTTTATATTAGTGAATGATATTTCCCATATAAGAGCAGAAGATAATGGGGTTAGAGTTTTCCTTCATCCACAGGACTCATTATGGGTCTATGAACGATTAAAAGGAATACATAGTCGAATTAAATCCAATGATCTTGTCCGTATACATAGAGGCGTCCTGGTCAACTTCGAGTTTATTCGATCTATTACCTCCTCTACGGTCATCCTGAAAAATGGTATAGAACTCCCTATTGGTGATGCATACCGGAAGAACATCACAGATAGATTGTCCTAAGTTCGCAATATTATTCACTAAATATTTAAGTGTATTCACTAAAATATGCCCCCCAGAGCGGGTACTCTCATTGTATTTGAGATATGTTTATCGTAATCTATAATAGTCGCTTTTACAATAAAAGAAGCACTATAAGTAAATCTAGGTACACAAACGGTAAGCAGATAAATGAAGTACTTTTTCATCAATAAATTACTGATCAAAGCAGTGGTATTCTCTACCCTGATCTTGCATGTAAGTGCCCTTATTTGTCAAAACTCAAATATTGGTTCTTACCCTGCAATTAATACCTACACCACTTGTCCGCAGTGGGATTTGATCGAACAATGCCCGGTGACAAATACACTGTATCGTGGAGGAACGATAAAGGCAAGATGTACAGATATCTCTTTAACCGAGTTGACTTTTGAAGTGAAGAAATGTTTGGAGACTAATTTCTCAGAAGGGGGCACTGTTCACCTCCGAAAGGATGGAGTATGCCAAAGCAACATACAGTCTTTTAACTATGCCGCCGGACAAAGTAGTGTCACTGTAGGAATTCCCATACCTAGTAATTTTGGCTCCAATGGTTCTGTTAGTTACTACTTCATCGTTGAATCAAATTCTGGAGATTTCTTTATCTGTGATCCGATTAACATTTATCTCACCGAAAATGGCTTAACGCAAGCACTTTCAATACCGAATAACGAATTTGACGCAGGAGTACTCAAGCTGAGAATTAAAAGCATTAGACCCTCCACAAATACGGAAGGAATGCTAAGAGTAACATTTGAAGTTGGGAATTTACTAAATATCGATTTTGGACTTTACCCAGGAACTTATCCTTCATGTGAGGTAGATTATCAGAATAGAGTAGCAACCATTCCAGCAGGGTCCATCAATATGGCTAATTCGTGGCGGCCTATATTAGTGTACTCCGGATATGAGGATAAAATTTATACCGATGAAATTTCTGTTGAGATAGATCCTTTGTCTAATCCTTGCATTAGCATTATGCCTCCTAATCCAAACGATTGGAGTACTTATTTAAGTGTTTTTGTGGCTCCAATCATCGATCTGATTATTGAACTAGTTTTTGATGAAGGAACAAATGAAGAAGCTGATCAGTATTTTATTGACAATAGCACTCAGTTGAAATCTTTGATTTTTGGAACTATTTCTCATTTTTTAGTTAACGAAATTGGGGAGCCAGGGGTCGTATTCTCAGACTTAGCCACTGCTGCTAATGCAGAGCAAATGGCTCAAGTGATATCCAATCTCATTTCGCATTTATTGACTGATCAGGAGCTTAGGTCAGAAATCGCCGGGCATTTCAATTCTCAACTAGGATCGTTATTAACAGAAGATGACCCATATGTGATACTCACAGAGTTAGTTCTTGAAGGTCTAGAAAGTCTAGTTGGGGATGATCCCAAAAGAATAAGGTTAAGATCAAAACATGTTGATTACTTTACAAAGGCTACCAATTTCGTAGCCGGTATATATGACTTTACGGTATTTGATTTTGGCTACACCATTCCAATTGAAAAAAATTATGAAGATTTGTTTGGATGTGAGTCTGATAATTACGAACCTAATGAAACACTTCAGGCCGCACCTCTTTTAGGTCAGTGGGGACAAGAAGGTCCTAATGCAGCTTTGGCATATGGTACTATAGATCATCCCAATGATGTAGATTTTTATCGAGTAACTACATTTGGAGTAGGTGAGTTAGATGTATCTCTAGGTGATTTAGCTAAGGATTACAGGCTAGTTATTTATCAACAAAATTTAATTGGAGGTGAATCAAATTACAACTTGTTAGATTATTCAAATAACCCAGGGACAGAGTCAGAGCAAACCACTATCTCAACATGTAGCTATAATTTCTTTAACAATACTAATGGGGAGGCAACGTATTATGTCAAGATATATAGTGTCAATGGAGAGCATAGTTGTTTAAATTACACTCTTAATCTGGCATGGAACCCTGGCATAAATAATTGTACTGGTTCGTCAAATTTAGGTGAAGGGGAAGGCCAAGTCTCACGATCTTTTACCTCAAATTGCGCTGATTGCTTTGATGGAATTCTAAATGGACAAGAGATTGGAATAGACTGTGGTGGCCCCGATTGCCCATCTTGCTTTTGTAATATCTCCATTGAAAATATCTCTACTACTTGCCTTGTAGACATTAATCGGTATAATGTCCATTTTGATTTGACTACCAATGACTATTATCAATACAATGTATACGCCTACGATTCAGAAGGGCTAGTAGGTAGTACTATTCCTTTAGCACCAAATGGAGCTAACGTAATTTTTGGCATACCTAATGGTACTGATATTGTAGTACGAGTAGAACAAGTTGATGATCCATATGGATGCTTTTATGAGTATCCCTTAATTGCGCCTGAATGCGATAGTAGTAGCCCTTCATGTTATTCACCGTCAATAACAGCTTTAAGTCCAAGTATTGGTACAAGCTTTAATATCGGTGATCCGGTAACCTTATCGTGGTCATCAATTGTTCCTCCTAACTCGTGCTTTTCACATTATCAGTTTCAAGCCTCGTTCACGTCCAGCTTTAGTTCACCTGCTATAGATTATTCACATCCTAATACGTCAGTTTCTTTTACTGCAACGAATCCGGCTGTTGTTTATTGGAGGGTTAGAGGGGTAAATAGTGATGGTTTGACGGGATCGTGGAGCCTAGTTAGCTTCTATGAAATAGTGGAGTCTGATAATTCTTCTAATTCCCAGGAACCTGTTGTACAAGCATCAAATCTATTTTTTACTAGCGTAGGAACAGATAACATCCGAGCTAATTGGACCAGAGGCAATGGCAATGAATGTCTCTTAGTATGCACCCCCTGCGGCCAAACTGCGGCAAACCCCATAGATGGAGTAGAGTATTTTACAAGTTCTAATTTTCCTAATGCCCAGACAATCGGTACTTCTCAAAGTCGAGTGGTATATCAAGGAGTAAGTAATACTAGAAACATCAACGGGTTAGATATAAATACGTGCTATCAGTTTAGGGTTTACGAGCTAAATAACTCGGATAGCTCTCCGCAATACAATACGGCGAATCCGCCTGTGGCTGCTCAATTCACTGTTGATCAACTAGACTTGGATTTTACTTGGGAGCCTAATCCAATAGTTGAAGATGCAGAGATTGATTTTGATTGGATTAGTTCTCTTGGAGGTTTAAGCATTGAACAATGGACTTTCGAAGGCGGTGATCCGAATTATGATGATGGCAATGGTGATAACGTTATCTTCAGTGAGCCAGGCACTTACAATGTTACCTTAGAAGGATATCATGCTCCATCAGGGCAATGGCAAACAGTAGGAAAGACAATTACTGTTAATGATGATGCAAATTTTTACGGAGATATTGCCTTTACCTCAGGGACACCATCTTACCTAGACTTAAGCCCAGGAGCAGACTTTACTGTTGAATGGGTGGCTACCAATGAGGGGTTAGAAAATATTGTTTTGACTAATACCGAATACTATTTTTCTGATAATGCCATTTTGGATGGTAGCGATATCCAGTTTGCAGTCTTTAATTGCCAAAGCTCACTTGGCTGTGATGATGATAACCATCAAGAGTTGCTATCTTCCGAAGAAACGTTCTCCTACACGCGTGAGCTAGAAGTTCCGGCCTCTACAGGAATAGGAACAAAGTACATTCTTGTAAAAGCAATATCTACCGCTGCTCCATCAGCTGGACCTGAGCAAAACACAAACAACAATGTAATTGCTATTGCAATCAATATTGTTCCTTCTCTCCCAGATTTGGTCATTTATGACCCTGTAGTTAGTGAACTTACGGTTCAATCTGGGGAAGATTTTGATGTAACTATTACATTTGACAATATTGGGACAGCAAGTGTATATGGATGTCCAAAATACAATATTTACATCTCTGACGACGAGCTTTTATCCCCAGATGATCAGAACTACCTTAGGGGGCATTTTCTGGCTAATGCAAGTTGGTGTGTTACTGACTCTTACATTAATACTACACCACATATTGATACTAGGACGATTGCGACTAGCGTGTTCTTGCCTGATGGTGACTATTTTCTCTTGTTTTGTATAGATAGTGATCTAGCTAGTCTCAATGAGTTTGCTGAAATCAGAGAGGATAATAATCTTGTTGCCGTCCCGATTAGAGTACGAAATCCACAACAACCAGCAAGTCAGGTAGAAAACCTGCATGTGTCTCAAATTAATACTAGTTCGGTAAATATAACATGGACACCAGGAAGTGGCAACTATACAAGTATTATTGCTACAAGTCAATCCCCTTCCCTTTATTTACCTAATGATGGAGACCTATATGAAGGAAATACCAACTGGAATCAGGCTCCTTACTGGATTGGACCTAGCGCCCCACAGGGAGTGTCGACTACTCGTATTGTTTACACTGGAACAGGGAATCAAGCCCAGATTGAAAATCTTCCGTCGGATCAGACATGGTATTTTACTGCACATTCCTATGATGTAGCGAATAGCTTGCCTGATTATTTACAAGCAAATGCTAGTACTGTAGTGACACATCTGGGAGAAGAGTCTAGTAGTTGGGATCACTTATTTAAAGATGAAGATTTACTTGATTATGAAATAAAACAAATTCAAGGCTTTGACACAGATGCTAATCTTGTTTGTATGGGAGGTAATGATGGTATTGTCCTAATTAGTGAAGATGGCGGTGAATCCTTTTTACTTTCTAAACTTTCACAAAATCAAGATATTACTTCTACAGCCATAACCAATGATCAAACTATATATCTCGGTTTGTATGGAGGAGATATTGCGATGAGTACTGATTTAGGCCAGAGCTGGAGTACCTCTAATTTATCAACTAATATTTCAATAGCTTGGGTGTTCGACATTTTGTTCCTAAATGAACAAACGGGCTTTGTACTCACTCGTAATGCTGATAATAATCACGCAGAATTATTTCAAACCGATGATGGTGGGATGACCTGGGGGCATCTCTACAGTTACCCCGAAAAACTTTATTCTATCACCGAAGTGAAAGGAGTACTTTGGATGTGCGGGCTAAATTCGTCCATATTACGATCTAACACCAATGGACAATCTTGGGAAATTATTCAAAATAATATCCCCGCAGCAGAAACTATTAATGGAATACAATTTCTCAGCTCTGATATTGGTTTTTTGCACACTCGAAGTGAAATTTACAAAACAATTGACGGCGGGAATACCTGGAATGCTATTAGGACATTTACTGGCCCTGGTTTTCTAAATGATTTTGGCATTTCATTTATCAATGAAAATATAGGCTATATAATCAACACATATGGTGAAGATAAGGGCCTGGTCGAAATGACAGTAGACGGAGGGAGTAATTGGTCTGAGGTATTTACTTTTTCTGATAATTCTCCTCTTGGAATATTTTGCTCTGACAGTCAGGGGTATATATTCGGATCAGAATTAGGAGTGTTTGATTTATGTCAACCAACCACCTATTACCTTGACAATGATGGTGATGGCATCGGTGGGTCAACAACTATTTTATCATGTTTTCAAGAAGCCGGACTAGTACTGATTACAGGTGATTGTGATGATACTAATCCCTTAATACATCCGGGAGCCTCAGAGCTTTGTAATGGAGTGGACGATAATTGCAACGGCCTAGGTGATGAGCCATACTTAGATGCTTGCAATCAATGTAAAACAATAGCTGACTCTACTTTTACCCCTAAGATTGCGAATTTGAATACCGTTATCTGTACTGGGGATAGTATTATTCTATCCCTTGACTTACCTATAGGTGCTCCGCAAAATTTTGTATGGAGCTCAGGAGAGATTGCTCATAGTATTAGTGTATCACCAGCGGATACTACATTTTACAGCGTTAGCAATATTTCAGGGTACTCAAATTGTAATAGTTCTGTTGGCGTATTTGTTGAGCCATGCTCAACCTGTTATGATAGCATTCAGAATGGAGCTGAGACTGGTATTGATTGCGGCGGTCCGAATTGTAGTCCATGTCCTGCAAATCAGTTGGTATTGTATAATTCGGTTGCATCTGCTAGTGAAACCATCTATTTTAAAATAGAGGTTTTGCCGATGACTGTAGCAACTGTCTTGTTAGACGGTGAAGTATTTGGTTCATATAACTCAACAGTAGATTCCTTATCCTTTTCCAGCATCAAACCTGCTGTTCACTATCTTACAATGGAAATAGATGGTGTGGAGGTAGACCGCCGGGCGATTCAATTCCTTTCATGCGGTTGGCAAGCATATATATACACAGATGAGAATCCTGAGGCTATTCCACAATGCGATGCAATTAAAAATGGTGTTGCCTATATTCCTCCACCATTTGTTGATGAAAGTAGCCATGAAAACTTCTCCTCGCATTTTGTCAATGTAAAGAAATATGAAATTACCGCTGACAGCTTAACTGCCACTATTCGGTTGAAAAATCATCGCTCTGAAGGAGGAAATGGATGCCTCTCAGCCATAATTACCATTTTTGGTAGTCAACAGGCTGTTCGATTTATTGCTGCTGATCTGTTTTGTGATGGAAATCAATCAGCTTATATTACCCCTTGTATTCATACCACAGTAAGTGGCGCTTTGTTCACTATGGATAACTGGCAGGACCTCCGCTGTGTTATCACAACCGACAATATATACTTAGAGGGACAGGGCTATCAATTTAGCGAGCCAATTAACGGGCAAATTGGTCAATTGATAGGATTGAGTGTAGACTTTCAAGGTAGTGGCTCGCTAGATCAGATTTTGATAGAATCAACAGTCTCTGATGATGGACTTTACGGAGATCGATTTGATGAGTGTGAATGTACCCCCAATCTTGAAGTAACAGAACCCACACTGTTATCGTTGACATCTAATTGTATCACTATTGCCTATCCAAATAGCCTAGCAAATACTGTAACCACGAATGAATGGTTTACCGTGTACGGAGACCAATCAGGAAAGTATTCTGGAGTAACATACAAGGACGGAAAACATCTTCTCTTTTTGCCAGATCACAAATTTGTTGCTGGGGAAGAGTTATTAATAACTAGTACTAATGAGTTTCAGTATGCAGATGGATCAATTGCGATGCCATATATATGGAAAACAGTTGTACCTGCTTATCATCATACCCAAGGTCAATTTATCGTTAAGCCGTTAAATTTAGAGTTAGTCTCTAACGCCCTTGGAACAGATTATATCCTTACACCAATAGATGCTAACGCCGATGGTCTCATCGATATACTAGTGAGTTACTACTCACCTTCTACTAATGAAACATGGTGTTTAGTCTATATTCAGTCGACCAACGCAGATTTCAATCTTTTCAGTTCTTTTCAGCCTCAACAAAATGGAAGACTTACGGAAGTTGCAGATATGACAGGCGATGGATTCGCTGATGCAATTTTTGTTCGCTTTGATATCAACGCTGTGAATATATGGGTAAATAATGGCAACGGACTCTTCGCGTCTCAAATCTCATTATCTATTGATGACTATATAAGAAGTGTATCCCAGGCAGATCTTGACGGAGATGGAGATCTCGATCTAATAGTTGCTAGCGGAGGACTTGGTATAGAAACCCAGCGAGTCACTGTATTTTTTAATGATGGTAGTGGGATTTTCACCTCAAGTAATATGCTGACAGAAAACTCAGTTTCCTCCACAGTGCTTGGCGATGTGGACCAAGATGGTGATTTAGATTTCATCCAAACCTCAAGAATTATTGCAGGTGGTACGCCTTCCTTCCAAGTCTATTCGAATAATGGAGCAGGTACATTTACTCTAGTACAAGATGCTCCTAATAGTGATGATTATATCCTATCGCAAATCATAGATTTGAATACAGATGGTTTCCATGACTTGATTTCTTTACAGCCTAATCTGGGGATAATATACGGTAGTGGTTTGGGCAGTTTTGACTTTGCAAATATTGAAGAATTATCTTCCTATCAAGAACAAGCCTTCGTACTTGATGCTAATGCAGATGAATGGCCAGATATACTTAGTACTCGTACCTATACAGTGATGACATGGGAAGGTTTTCCTTTAAATACGAGAATCGGACTTGACCCATCTGGGATGAATGCGAGCTTTCGTCAGTGGGTAGGAATGGATACTATATTCCGCGAAGCGCAGCAACCAATAGATTTTGATCGTGATGGGGACATCGATCATTTAGTAACCGATACTAGTGGAAGTGTATTTCTACTTGAAAATATTGATAGCTGCATAACTATGAATATCAGAGTAGGACTGACTGGCCCATATGATGTTGAATCGGGGCTTATGGAAGATCATCTTAGAAGACTTGGTTATCTGCCTGAGGTGGACCCTTACGGAATCGATTGCCGACGAGTGGAGCCTGGTGTGTTTGAAATATCAGATAGTACAGCAATTGTTGATTGGGTGCAAGTCGAACTTCGCAGTCCTGATAGTATCAATACTGCTGTTAGGCAAATGAGTGCCTTAATTCGTAGGGATGGTTACATAGTGGAAATGGACGGAAAATCTCCATTGAAATTCGACCAGATTATTCCAGCAGGTTATCATGTAGTGGTCAAGCATCGTAACCACCTAGCTGTTATGACTCAGGCACCATTTACGGTTAACCTGAGGGAAACTGTCACAATCAACTTTTTAGAACAACTCACGCCTGCTTATGGAATTAATGCTCAATACCTGCAAAGTGACAATAGGGCAACTCTAATAAGTGGCGATGGTTTTGCGGATGGTCAAGTCAATGCTGTTGATATAAATGCGATTTGGCGACCTAGCAATGGTCAGCCTTTTAACTATCGCAAATCTTCGGCAGACTTTAATCTCGATGGTTCCACCAACGCAGTAGATGCTAACGCCCACTGGCGTGTAAATAATTCAAAAGCCTCAAATGTCAATTACTAACATGAAGTCGATAACAACAAGCATAATCATATTTCTTACTGTAATTTACCTGTATGGACAGCCTACATTTTGTCTACAACTCACTCCAGTGAGTAATACCTCTACTGAATTGATAGTAGCAATAGAGATACAAGGAGATAATGCCTTTAATTTGGGGTCAAGTAATTTCCAGTTTAGCTTTGATAATATAGCATTTTCTGATCCTACCTTAGAATCACATTACCTTACGGAAATGTTTGGCCCCTTTACGGTTTATGAAATTCCTACCGTAACCACACCAAGGGCTAATGAAGTGTCTTTCAATGTGGAACTCGTCGCCACTAATGTTGGAGATGAAATGAGCGGACCCAGTAACTGGACTAGAATTGGAGATATTAAATTTATCAAAACAGGAATGAGTGTAACTCAACCTTTTGTTTGGAGTTATAATGGAGGAACAACAGAGACTGTTGTTTATCTCCATAATGAGTCAACGCAAATATTTGCCAACAATACTAGTTGCTTAGTAGGTGTAAATACAAATATACTGCCGGTAGAGCTCCTTTATTTTACAGCAAAAGAAATTGATCAATCTGCTTTTTTGTATTGGGAAACTGTCTATGAGGAGAGTAATCGTGGTTTTTACGTTGAGCGGTCTACTGATGGCCAATCTTTCCAAGAGCTTGATTTTATTACAGGTGAGAATAGCCCCTCTTTATATGAGTATTTGGATCAGAAACCATCTCAAGGTAAGAATTACTATCGCTTGCGCCAAGTCGACTTAGATGGGCTAGCTACCTATTCTGAGATAAGAATAGTCTCCTTTAATCAGCAAGGAATACGACCTTCAGTATTCCCAAATCCTACTAATGGACCACTTGAAATAGTCTACAAGAATCAAATTATCTCCCCAATTATGATTTCTGTTTTCAATACAAATGGGGAAATTGTATATCATGAGTGGCATAATGATTTGTTACTCGATTTAAATCATCTTAGTGCAGGAGTCTATACTTTGGAGTGTATGGGACAGAGAGTCAGATTTGTTCTGATTCAATAATCATTGCACATAGTTGATATGACAACTGGTGGAGGAATTATACCGCCGTTTTCATCTCCCTAGGATTATGTTCGCCAATTAATTTCTCGAGTTGTGCTTCTAGTTCTACTGTGATAATCACTTCTTGTCTTTGTAATACTGCCAGAAGCAGCTCTATGCAAAGTAAAGATAGATTATTTGCTTGCATGGTTGTTTCATAAGGCAAAACAACCCGTATAAAAGTATCCTCCTGTTCTTGCCATACCGCAGACTCTATCTCCAGATTCCTTGCAACAAAAGTCACATAGAGATTGGACTCTGGATATAGATCAGACAGCATATCATCTAGAGCAGCAGTATCAAGTAGCTCAAATGATTTAGTGTCAACGTTGGCATTTACATAAATCATAGAAAAAGATATTTTGCAAATGTAAAATACAGCTTTTGGAGTGATTAGTCAAGATTGTTATTCCCTGGTGGTAAGACTAGCCGGTACCAGTAAATTTTAGCGGAAGGATCATCCTGTACGGGCCTAGCTAAATTCTCGGGATGGATCACATAGTGTCCAATCAGGAGTGCTTCTTCGGTTTTTACTGTTGCCAAATCACCGTACTGAATATGGACAAAGGTAAGTCTTTTTCGAGCGAGCCAGCCCTCACTGTAGCCACGTCCTTCTTGTCCCACACCTGTTGTGCCGTAGCGATATATTTCACCAGCTTTGAGGAAAAATTGAGCTGACTGGCAATGTTTGCAAGCATACTGACCATCATTTGCAGCTCTTAGAGCATATAATTCATGTGTTTGGTGCTGTTCTATTTTTTCCTCTACCGCATTAGCCCAAGATTCGGACAAGCTGATATTACCTGCTTTATCCTTCTTGGTGGCTTCCTGCCAAGTTTTTGGAATGGACATAACAAGAAAACTTATGAATAGTAGCAGTCCTAAGAAAAGAAAAATACCTTTCTGAGATTTGACTTTAGTTGCTTGCATGACTTATAATTAATGTACTGATTAATCGATAATTACTGCTTCTAAGCTACATCTCATGCACCAATCGTCCTAGTAAAAGCAATAAGTCTTAATAGAATGCTACTCACTGATTTGCAAATATGGTTTCAAGGCTGATTATGCAGTGGCAAACTTCTTAGTTTGATTGCCGAAAGCGTCCCATTTTTTTCTGGAGTGACGAGCAAAGAGTTCGAGATACGGACCAGGACTGCAAGATTCTATCAGCTTGTACTGTTCATCAGGTTTTCTGGAATGTTCTCTTTTCCTAGCTCTGATGATATTGGGAAAACAATGCGATTTCTGTGAGGTAGGGAGTGAACCTCTGACACCAAATAAAATTACTTCTACACTATTTCTAAAGTAGTGTCCATAACCCGATCCATCAGGAAGACCATCTTTTCTGATCTTCTCCCAAGTGATGCAGGTCTTATAGGTAAAACCCCAGTTAGACATGACCACTAGCCCATCATGAATCATCGATACAGGTATCCATAGATACAAATGGGCGTTAACTTGAGCGAGTCGTTTTACTGGCATAGCAATGATGTCCTTCAAAGGCAAGGTAGGGTAACGAAAACATCCTTTATACTCTGGTGATAGTTTTCCCTGTCTACCTTTGAATCGCCAAGGGGGATCGGCTAAAATAGTTTTATACCTCTTGTTGAAGCGGCTCAGAAAATTAGCAGGCAAGTAGTTGTTTTTGATATTTATGCTCATTAGGTGTTCTTTATTGTTCTCATCGCTCTCAGTCTTTGACTGAGCTGGTAAGCGTTGTAAAAAATGGTGACGGTCAGCAAAAGGGCGTATAAAGTGTTTGTTGTGGGATTAGTGTAAGTCCTTGATGACATGATTAACGTAGCATAGCCGTTAGTAGCAATAAACTTCCAGTGGCAAGTAGTATTAATGGTAAGAGCCTTCTTGTTCTAGAAGTCTTTTTAGTACCAGTCTTTTGGGGACTAGGAATGAGTCCTTCGATATCTCGCATGATGGATTTAACCTTCTCGGCATAGGTGGGGCTAGTAGCATAGCCAGCAGCGGCTACCTCCTCTGCAAAACGATATGGATCATTTTTCTGCCGCATAGCTTCACGGTATCGAGCGGCTTTGGATAATAAACCACCCCAATCCAGGAAGGAATTAAGCGGAGAAGGGTAAGCTCTAAAGTAATCCTTAATACGGTATTTCCAACGCCCGGAGGAATGCTGAACGGGATAGCCATCCAGGATCACTGGAAAAGAGGCGGAAGGAGTACTGGCATATTCTGTGGTTGTGATAAGTTGTTTATCACCACTCCACCCGCCAAAATCTTTTCCTGATCCTACTTTAATACCAAATAACATATTTCTAGGTGCAGACTTTCCCCATCCAGACTCTAATGCACTTTGAGCTAGTGCAAATAAGACGGGGATTCCATTTTGCTCGCTAGCTTTCCTGGCAAAGGGGTAATAGGTAGAAATAAATTGTTGCTTTGTCATGGGGTATTACTTGTTGAGAATCAAAGAAGCACTTGCACCAAATAGTGCAGTTAGCAGGTAGCTTTTGATCTTGTTTCTCCGCTGTAGCCGCATATTTTCCATAGATAGTTCCTGGGTGACATTCGCATTGTTTTTCTGCAAGTCTTGGATACGTGCTAACTCTTTGTTTTGCTCTTGTAGTAAAGAAAAACTCTTAGCCAGTTGTCGCTGCGCGGCTGCTTTCTGCTGCTCTGCTATTTTATTTAGTTGAGCAGAGTGCTGACCGGATTCTATTATTTTAGCTAGGTTTTTAGCTTGAGAAGTGGTAAAGCACAACATGGTGTCTTGTTTAATAGAGATAAGTTGCGGTGTCAAGCTTTGTGAAAAACTCCATGAGCTTATACCGAGAAGCAAGATTAAGCAGCCTAACTTGGTTGCTATGCTTATTTTGAAGCTGATGCATCTGTTCCTCATATTGGCTCATCGTTTTTTTGTGCTGCCGCATGTCGGTTGCTAAAATTTGCATGTTCTGTGTCCATCTTCTGGTAATCTTATCTAAGGTGTCTTTACCTGGTTGTAATTTTTCATCGAATGAGGAGCTATTTCCTAGTTTAAAAGGCATGCTGCATAGTAAGCCTAGCAGCATGCCACACATGAAAAATAGGCCACTCCTCTGCTTACCCATTATTCGGGACTTCCGGCAGTTAGCTTGCGCTGAATAAAACTGACTAACTTTTCAATGAGTAGCTTGTGAAAACCTAGTGCAAATAAGAAGGATTGCAGTAGCGTATCAATCTGTTCAATGTTATAGGACTTGAATATAGCCAGCCCTCCGCCGTAAAGCAATCCAAGTAGGGCGACTAGATAGCGACTAGGGATGTTCAAATTTTCGCTACGCTTGAAGTAAATAGCCAAATAAGCCAGTAGTATGAAGGAGAGAATATAGGTCCAGTTTAAGTTTAGAATATAACTTGCGATAAATTGTCCAATGTCTAGAATTGAAGGTGTTTCCATTGTTTTAGGTTTTAGGTTTTAGGAGTTATTACTTCACCAGGTTTTTTACCAGGTGAATGATTAGCGTACTAACAAGTGTAGTACCAACTAAATAAAGTGAGGTTTTCAGTAGGGTTCTGTCGGTTAATGTAATAGTGAGTTCAGTCCTGAAGCCATCTTCATCTACCAGATTATCGAGGTAGCCTTTTAAGCCTGTTTTGGATAGTTGTGACATAGTTAACGGATAATTTTTTGTTGCTGTACTGGGCGATCCATGCGGTATTTGTTATAGCAATTTGCGTCTAGCGCTTCGGTTTTTAGATGTTTTTTCATAAGTTCTAAGGTGTTCTCATCCAGCACGCCAGATAGTTTACCCGTCCAACCAAAATTTCGAAGAAGCCAGACTTGTAGGCGGGTAACTCTTCGCCCCTGGCTGCCTAGAGTGAGAG
>JBCBEA010000004.1:0-24351 GCA_038529195.1 Cyanobacteria bacterium J06600_6 | reverse complement strand
GCATAATCCAATTGCTAGGCACAAAAAAAAGCGATCGCGATCGCCTTTTAACTTATGTTATGTTCTGCTTTTATTTGAATAATTACTAACTTAACGGCTGCTAAACTCGGTGAATTGTTCTATATTCCTGATATTCACTGCCGAAACTACCCGTAATCATTCCTGCTCCTAAAAATGCCGTTTGGATACCTTTGACAAACACTGCTTTGCGCCCAAAAGATATTGCTGCGGTCAAAATACCCTCGCCAAAGCGAAACACGCCCTTTGCAAATCTTTGTAGTCTCGTTCCCAAGTTGCGACTCTGCACCAGCTCGCAAAATGCAAAACCGTTGCCACGGCGATAAGCTCTTTGCCACAGCCATTTATAGTTAGTGCGAGTTGCTGGTAGCCATTCTGTTACCCAAGCTCGGCTTGCCCAAACTGCTTTATATTCTTGCTGGTAAACCTGCATAAACAGATGAGTATCGTCCGCACCATTCGAACGAAACTGCTCATCAAAACGAATATTCTGAAACAGTTCTGCCTTGGCAAAAAGGTTGCTGGTATAGGCATAGCTGAATTTATTACGTAGATTTTCGCCGTTGGTCAAATTATCTTTATCAAAGAAACTCCGCAACCACTCAGCAGGCTGCTCTACGAAATGAGGCTTGACCGGTCCAGTTAAAATATCAGCATCAAATTCTCGCTGGGCAGTAATTAGCTCGTCAAGCCAGTTTTCAGCGGGAACTTCATCATCATCCATTATGGCAATGAAATCTACATCATTTTTTGCCATGTCCACTGAGTGATTACGAGCAAAGGGAATACCTCGCTGCTGTTCGATATCATATTTTAAAGGAATGTCGTGTTGCGCCTTAAACTCATCGCAAACGCTACGGGCAGAGCCTTCTGCATCGTTGTCAACAATGATTAATCTTAAGTCTGGGACAGAGTTTTGGGTAAACTTTTGGGTTGCCATACCTTCGAGCAGCCTTTTCAACCCATCTAGTCGAAAGCAGGTAATGACGCAAACCGCTATCTTAATTGGTTTAGCGTTGTTTAGTGATTCAGTTTCGTTTTCTTGGACTCTCATATTAATTTTGCTAGTTAAGGCTCCGATGTAGCAATTGCTGACGATGAATGCGATTTATATAAAAGATTAAATAATCTTGCGATTAACAGTACTGTCAGATTCTGATCATTGTCTAATCAGTTAAACTTTTGGATCATGAACTATAGATATATTACTAAATCATATTCAATAATTATTCAGCTAAATGTCGTATTTAATACTAGATATGCACGTCTTAGGACGATAAGCAACGGTATAAATACCTTATGGATATTACTAAGATTTGAAGGTCTAAAATTAATGACATTCGGATTATTTTCTAAAATGCAAAAATCCCGTAGTATATCAATGAAGAATAACCATACCGCTTTACAAAAAATATCTATATTCAGCAATATAAAATTGAACCGCACTTAGCTAACTGTTTTAAGTTTCAAGTCCAACAATATGTCCATTATATTACACTTTTTTTGACCATAAATATATGTGTTTATTAAAAGTATTTGCAATCTAGTTAATGTAAATATATTAGGTTAAGAAATCATTGAGACTGCGAATGTTTGCCTCTGGGCTACAATCAACTATGGTTTGGCTGTTACATTACTAGAATTAAAGATAAAAGAAGAAGTGTGCTAACTTTCTTGGGTGTTGAGCCTGATTGCCTAAAAATATCCTAATTTCCATCTATATTAATCAAGAGTCTAGCTTCTGACAATATGTTGCGCTAAATATTTTGTCAGCTGTTCAATTTCTTGTTCTACACCTGCATTCCATTGATGTCGGTAATCCTCTAGATCTAGTTCTTTGACGGATAGAGAGCGGATAGCTTGGGCAATTGATGGTGCTGAATTATCTACTAATACAGCCCACTGACCAAACAGTTTCTCAGTCAAAGACGTTTTACTAATCACTAGCTGAGTATTAGATGATAGGGCTTCGCAAGCACCGCTAGGCTGAGTTGCATTACTGGTGGTTAAAACCAAGGCTGCAAGACTAGAACATAATGTCTGATGATATTTTTCCGTAGAGAGAAAGCCAGTCAAAATAACGTTATTTAGCTGCTGCAGATTTGCTGCTGTTTCTGAATCTAGTTTGCTCACGTCTGCCGTGATTATAAACTGATACTCTGCTAATTTTGTCATCGTCTCAATTAGCAAATCCACTGGTTCATCCCAAGGATCAAAAGAAGCGATAACTAATATTTGCTTGGAAATACGCTGCTGAGGACGAGGGGCAACAATTGCTTTGATGGGATCGGAGATGGTAAAAAGTTTTGCCTTAGGGTAGCCTTGATGCACCATCTGAAACATTTCCGCGTTGTGAACAATTATCGCTGCAGAATTTTTAATTAGAGTTTGGGCGAGGGGTAGAGTTTGCCACATTTTCACCTGGAACAGTGGGTTATGTCCGTCAATTACATAAGGCGTTTTGGTGATTAGAGCAGGCAGGGCACTGAAGGTGGGAGGACATTGAGCAATTACAAAGTCGGGTCGCTTACTCAAGATATCTTTAACGCTGGAAATAAGCTTGAACAGATAGTCTAGGGGGCGGAGGTATTTGCTTTTGAACAGATGGGGAATAAACTTCAGTTCGCAATGAGTCAGGGCAGCAAGGACTTCTGGTCTTCTCTGATACTTTTTCCAGACAAGGAATAGACCATTTAATTTTTTGGTGGTTACTGTCTCTGACATTTGTTTAATAGGTAGGCAACTTTTAGTTTGTGGCTAGTCAAAAGCGATCGCTTTTACGTAGATAAGATCTTGTTTTAATAATCAATCATGCTAAGTTGATGTCTTTTGTTTTATCTTCATCCTGCGAAAGTAGAGCTTAAATCCTTTTAGAATCCCAGGTGATATTGGTTTTTACAGTTTTGGCTGGAATCCCCGCAACAATTGTATTGCTTAAAACATTTTTTGTAACTACCGCTCCCATCCCGACAACGCTGTTTTTAGCAATAGTCACACCCTTAAGGATCCTGGCATGAGCGCCAATCCAAACGTGATCTTCAATCCGAATATCGCCTGGCTGATTAACTCTTTCCCCTGTCGATAAATCAATAATCGAATGAGAATCACCGCTGCGAATATCAATATCAGATGAGATCATGCAGTCTTTACCTATTTCGATTGAGGAATTAGCCTCCGTAAGAGAGATATCGGCTTGAATAATTAAAGTATTATCGCCAATCGTGAGACTACAGCCTTCATCCTCAATCCAGACTGTCCCTCCCTGGTTAAATCGGCAATTAGAGCCAATGAAAATATTATGGTTAGAGCCACGAATGTAAAAAGTAAAATTTTCAATTATTGTTTGGGAGCTGATTTTGATTGTATTGTCATCGCCACAAATATCAAAAATGCTATTTTTTACAATTGAGTCTTGAACCAGAATTTGATTGTTGTGCCCTTTAACCTTTCGACTATTACGTCGGGACTGCCATTTAATAAATCCCTTTCTTAATATATTTCTAATTAGAGGAGCATTAACTAAATAGGAATCTATTTTTTTTGCCCAACTATATTTCCAATATTTTTTCGAGGATTCGTATTTATTAGTAGTCATTTAAATTAACAACTCAATATAGTTTACCTTCAGCAAATCGCTAAATATATTTGATATTTGTTTAATATTTTTGATTCGCCTTCTAAGATAGTAAATTTAAGTAAGTATCTTGTTAAGACTGCTTCTGACGCTGCTACTTTATTTGTACTATGTTTTGATAGATAGTTAGAGGCTTAGCTATAAGAATTAAATTTAGTTGAAACTAAAGTTCATGGCTCAATTCAGAGCTCTGGGTTTACGAGCATAGAAGTATACAGCTATCCAAAGCAGAGCAGTGAGCAGAAATTCTGAAGTGATGGTCGCAATGATTGCACCTCGCCAGCTGTAGAGAGGAATCAACCAAAAATTGAGTACGCCATTGATAATGGCAACAACAACCTGTGAACTACTTCTGACGCTTTGTAAATCAGCTCCGGTTAAGGTGTCTGCTGCAAATATATGCATAGTTTTAAAGAAAATGGTCGGCGAAAGTAGAACTACAGCGATCGCCGAATTGGCATATTCAGAACCTAAAATAATGGGAATTAAGGGAGAACAAATTGCTAAACCGACAATGGCAGCAATTGAATAGCCAAGAGACATCGGCAGCAGTTTCTTGCAAAGCTCAAAGCTACCTTTAATTCCCTGAGTTCCTTTCTGAAAGAAATTTCTAAACGAAGCCATTGCCACCGACAGCACTGGTGTAAATGCCACATTTAAAATATGATAGGCAGCACCATAAATTCCGGCAGCTTCTGTGGTTACCGATAGCTTGGCTAACATTGATTTATCTAAATCGTTGTAGATGCTTTGAGCCGAGATACCGATCGCAAAAGAAAAGCCTAATCTGAGGTTTCGTTTGACTCGGCGCAGGATAAATTTAGGGTAATCAACCTGTTTTACCAGAGTGTGAGTCGAAAAAACCGCAGCCAGGAAAGTTGCCAGACAATACAACCTTGCCCAGGTAATGATACTAGGGCTTGTAGATATTGCAATTAAGAAAAGAATAGCAAAAAAGCGATTGAGAGAAACAATAAAAATAGTTCGAGCTGTGTAGTTTAGTAATCCTACGCCGACAAAACTATCTCGTACCAAATCATTGAGTCTGAGGAAAATTAGGTTAGCCAGAGCAATAAAAAATACCGTTTCTACCGAAATACCTGGCAGGGGAATAAAACTATAGGCAATTAGAATCAAACTAATAAACCCTGAGCCAAAAATTAGAGTTCTGAGAATCCCTGTTCCCCATGCTTCCCGAAATGTATGGCGATCGCGGGAAACATTTTGAATAATAATTTTTTCGCTGCCCCAACTCGCAAAAGGAATAAAAATAGAGACAATCGAAATGATCCCTACATATGCACCATATTTCTCTGTTCCCAGACTACGAGCTAAAATAACAAAATAAATTCCTTGAATTACTAACTGCAGGATAAAAGATTTGAAGATTGCGAATGCACCCTGTAATCTCTCACTCTGGGAGATGCGATTAATTATCGCAGTTAAACTTTTTTTCGACATAAATAATTAACTACCAATATACTCATTGGCATCCTTTTCTTTCATAGAGTAAATGGCTACAAGAGAAATAATCCAAACAATCCCTTGGGAACTTAAAAAAGATACTTCGGTTATATTAAGCGTAACTGTATAGAGCAAAAATAGGAATACCCAGAGCATTCTTAAGTTTTTAGAGGTTAAATATCTGGATAGAGAAGTAAATAGACATTTCACGTAACCAAAAATCAGCGTACCCAGCCCAATAACTCCCAACTGTAGCCAGAGGTGAATGTAGCCATTGTGAGCATGAATAGGAACCCAAGTATGAACTTTCCAGACTAAGTTTCCTTCACGACTCAAGCCATCGAAGAAGCTACCATAGCCAAAACCCAACCAGGGTCTTGCTCGCATAAATTCCCACAGCGTCGCCCATAGAGGGGTTCTTCCTGTGAGGGTAATATCTTTATCGTTAGCATTGAGCAAAGCCTCAAAATTAACAAAAAAGACAAACAAGATTAGCGAAGCAGCAATAACAGCCAGTAAAATCGTCAATACGCCTTTTTTGGAAGTAAGAGATAGGCTATTTAAGACTTGAGCTGTTGTGAAAATGAAGATTATGCCCATTAGAGAAGTCCCAGACTGAGCTAAAATCGTCAAAATGATTGAAAGACCATAAAATGCTTGAAACAATAGCTTCTGTTTTTTATCCGAGCTGATTACTGATAAAAAATAGAAAGTCAAAAAGCTGATAAACATATTCTGCCCCAAGCCATTTTTGTGGGGATAAATGCCTCGCCAAGATTCCCCCACCGCTTCAAAAGTAGAAATTCCATACTGTGGCAGAGCAATGCCAAATAACAGGCTGCAAACAACAGCAATACCAAAAGACCAGCCATATATTTTGAGCTGTTCCTTAAAGGTGTAGCGAGAAGCTAAGTAGACAGCGAAAAAGGTCGTGCCGATCAAAGAAATTGCTTTGCGAAAGGTAACGTCGGGTAAGGTAGACCAAGAGATAGACATTACTGCCATCAAGACGAGTAGAGTAATCCAGACATTACTCTTGAGAAAATAGAGAGTTCGCTGGGAGCGAAAGGCTAGTAAGGCAAAGGAAATGGCATAAATTAGCAAAAAGGCAATTCTCAGAAAAGCACTGTCTATATCACCCTCATCTCCACCAATCGAGCCGCCCAAAATGATGGCATAAAATCCCTGAGAAAATAGCAGTAGTGAAACTACTGAAAAAGCATGCTCAAAGGGGCGAATTGAGAATTTCATGCTGCTGGCATAGTTTAAAGACATTTAATTACTACATTGTTTAAGTAAGAAATTAATAGAGGCAGGTTCGAATGCTGGAAGTTACTGTTACTAGTCAAACTGTGGCGATCGCTATCGTTGCCAGACACAACAATTAGCTCTTATTTTTCGAGACAAAAAGAGATTTCTCCAGTTTATTTTTGACTATAAATTGAACAGGATTATTTGAGTACGATTAGAAAACTATCAGCACAAATATTACTGCACAAGCAGCCGATTCCTAATGGGCGAAAGCAGCTAGCTCAAATAAATGCGAATACCAACGATCAGCACTAATGGAAGATTCAACTAAACTAAAAAGCAGGTCAAGACAACGTCAAACCTAAATAAGAGCACCTCGTCATACTTGTTTAGCATTACCGGAATCTGTCTAAGGATTTTCCAGACAAAAACAAAGCAGGGTCTGCTTTAAATCAGCTAAGCCCTGCTTAATCTGTTACTTTTGCTGGGCGTAGTAATAACTGCTGTAATGGTAAGGTTCTTGGCTCATATCTGCGCCATTAACCACTACGCCTAAAACCTTGAGACCAGTACTGTCCAGAGTCTTCTTCGCAGCGGTGGCGCTGCCATAGTCTGCAACTCCTGGACGGACTACAAACAGAAAGCCATCTACGGCTCTGCCAATAATTTTCGTATCGGCAATACCAATAATGGGTGGAGTATCGAAAATAATGCGATCGTAGTTTTTAGAAACCTCAGCAATAAAATCGGCGAAAGCTGGTGAATCCAATAAAGCGATCGGATTGTCAGGAATTGAGCCAGCAGTCAAAACATCCAGATTGGGCATAACATTTTGTACCCCTGATGACCAAGACTCTTTCTGACTTAAGACTTCACTTAAGCCGGTTTCATTAGAAATTTCCCAAATATGATGTTGAGTAGGACGACGCATATCTGCATCAATGAGAAGCACCCGCTGACCACATTGCGATCGAGCTACCGCTAGGTTGGCCGAGACGGAAGATTTGCCTTCTTGAGGTACAGAGCTAGTGATTGCAATCACCTTTTTCTCAGCATCATTATCTAGCAGCTTAAGGTTAACCTGAATGTTTTGATAGGCTTCTCTCAAAGGCATCATTGATACCTCACTGACTACCTGGTGGGGATGGTTAGTTGCCCCAGCGCCAGGCAGCTGTAGCTGCTCGCTAGTTCCACCCAAGTTTAAATCTGGTACAACTCCTTGAAGCGGGTAAGCAAACATGCTTTCTACTTCTTGAGTATTCTTAATCGTATTGTCTTTGAGGTCTAATAGAAATGCTAGTGCCGTACCAAACAGTAGACCCATCATCGTTCCCGCAGCCACGATAATCTTGCCATCGGTATTGACAGGATCTTCAGTTAACGCTGCATCAGTGATAATTCTTACTTTATCGACTCGGTAATCTTTAAGAATTTCTAGCTGATTTTTACGACTTTCTAGAGCTTCTAAGTCAGCAGTTACCGTTTTTAATCGACGCTCAAGCTGGCGCTGCTGTTCCTGTAGTTGGGGAGAAAGATTGGTGCGCTGCTGGTATCTCGCATAGGAGTTTCTCAAGGAGGCAAGTCTTTCTTGCAGTCCTTCCCGTTGTAAGCCAAGATCGGTAAAGGTTTCTAGCTGGCTTAGTTCTCCCTGTTCGAGATTACCCAATCTAAGAATATTAAATTTCTCGGCAAGCTGCTGCTGCTGAGGATTGAGGCTAGTTGCTATTTCCTGTCTCAACAGGGCATCCAAATCTGCCTGCTGTTCTCTGAGGCTAATAATTTGGGGGGCACTATCAGAAAGAACGTTACTTTCTTGAGCCAGCTTGACCTTAACTCTCTGTAGCTCGTTTAAGGTTTGCTGAATGCTAGTAGATTGACTCAAAGAAGTTACAGCGGAAGCCTCTTGCCAAGTTAAACCTAGCTGTCTTTGCAGTTGGTTATAACGAGCATTAACACCTTTGAGATCCGCACTCACCTGATTTATTTGCTGTTCAATTTCAGAAACAGCGAGAATATCGGCTTCAGTCTGCCCTGCTAGATCGGAAATGCCGTTACGATTTTTAAAGGTACGGAGATCTGCTTCCGCATCTTCTACCGCATCTTCTAGTTTTGGCAACTGCCGTTCGATAAAATCGGCATTTTTCAAATCTTCCTCAGAATTGAAGGTAGCATAACCATCTTTGTACAGCTCTACAGCTCGTTTAACAAAGGAAACTGCCACGTCGGCATCCTCATGCTCGTAAGATATTTCTAAGATATCTTTGCCCACCTGTGGCTGAACGCGAAGAGCTTGGCTAGCTTTTTTATAAGTTACCTGTTTACCGTTATCGGTTTTCAGATCGAGTTCTTTGATTACCTGCTCGACAATTGTACGCGAACCGAGGATGCCTGCTTCTGTCTCAATCGGATCTTTATCGATAATAGTCCTTTGATCTTCTCTTTCGCTTTTTGGTATCCCTGCTATGTCTCTTCGCTCTGGCTTGATTAGCAGCTCAGACTTTGCTTCGTAAACATCCTTTGAGACTAAAGCTGCCACAAGCGAAAGGGTAACGATGCCTGCAAAAGTCGCGGTAGCGGGAATCCAGTGTCGTCTAATCACCTGCCAATAACGACCTAGATCTATATGCTCTTCTATGGGTAATTTAGAATCCATAAATTTTCAATTGATGAATTTACTGTATTAATTTATTTATTAGGGAAAATTGATTTCTAGAGGAATATTCCTCCAGAATTAGCTCTTGGTTCGGTCTTGATTAGGCGATCGCATTTAATATGCACCTTTCGCTAAAAAGACAACCTGAACGGTCTGGAGCAAAATCTTAAAATCTAGAGATAAAGACCAGTTTTCAATATATTCAAAATCTAAATTGAATACACCGTCCGATCCTGTATCCGAGCGCCCGCTAACCTGCCATAAACCTGTAATTCCTGGCAGTACTTCCTGACGAAAAAAGTGATCTTGAGAAAATTTGGCTACGTCTCTTACGGGCAAAGGTCGAGGTCCAACCAGACTCATTTCTCCCCTCAAGACGTTAAGTAACTGGGGTAGCTCATCAAGACTGTAGCGACGCAGATATTTACCAATTCTCGTAATCCGAGGATCGTCCTTAATTTTAAAGAGAATCCCGCCCTGAACCTCATTTTGCTGTTCCAATTTCTGCTGCAGCTCACTGGCGTTTTCCACCATTGTCCGAAACTTACAGATTTTGAAGTGGTTGCCCTTCAGACCTACCCGCGTCTGACGATACAGGATTGAGCCAGGAGAATCTAGCTTGATTAGGAGGGCAATCCCCAGCAGCGGTAAGCCGATAATTGCCAAGAGTATTGAAGAGACAACAATGTCGAATATCCGCTTGCTAAAAAAGTCGATGCCGACAATTGCTGACTGAGCAAATCTAATTGTAGGTACACCAATAATCGTCGCAATTTCCGCCTGCCTCTCGGGCAGCTTGATGTTAATTGGCAGAATGCGCCAGTTAACACCGATAGTTCGCAGCTTCCAATAGAGGCTTGCAGCCCCTTTAACTGCTTCCCAAGAACAGATGAACACTTCATCTAGCTGCTTATAGTCAATCTGATCTAAGGCATGGTAGAGCGCTTCATCATCATCAAACTCCGATAGATCCAAAGCTCCTGAAATTAAATATACTTCACTACTTTCTAATAGTTGCCGAGAACTCTCTAGTTCTTCTGGATTGCCAATTAAGAGTATTTTTTGCTTGAGGGGATAATATTTTTGACGAATATAAGACCAGATCCAATTCAAAGTTAAACGCTGAAAAGTGACCAGTACAATAGACAAAAATGCGCCCACCGCTAGCTGATAAATAATTTGGGAATCATAAAATCTGAGCACGATCGGCACAATTGCCAAATGTGCTAAAAAAACAGCTTTAATTGGACTAGAAAGATTACGACTTTTATCTCCCTTACGATATAAATCGTAGGCGGCAAATAGAAATACCATAAAACCGAGAACAGTAAAAAATAGGCTAGCAAGAGGTGGATTTTGCCAAATTAAGCCCAAGTTAAATCCTTGCCAACCGCCATTAAATGCAGCTAACCACCCTAGCAATAGTGCTAAACTGTCCAGCACAAATAAAATAACTATTTTTAATCTGTAGGAAATTTCCTTTTCAGCTAGTTTTAAATATCCAGGAGAACGAAGATCTCTATTTTCAGAAATCTCATCAGGTAAATAACCTTTTTTTCCTACCGCGTAGTCTGGAGTACTGGAAAATTTGTCTAACATAACTTGCTTTTTGAATTAGTCTTAAAGTTCTGAATCAGATCGATAAAGTAACAGCAGTATGAACCCTTACTTGGACTACATCGTAAAAATACTCAGTGTTCCGCTAGCGATTTAACAGCAGCCTTTTCTAAGATAATTAAACTTCAAAAAATATTAATAATGGATCTATACAATAATAACTAAGTATATTCCTTTAAGAGAAAATACTTAGTTATAGACTAATGTATAACCTAAGGCTAATAGCACTGTCAATGGCTCATCACAAATGACTTAAACACTTCACGGTAACTTTATTCAAGATACAGATAAAGGTGAAAAACTCTAGTAGAAAATACCTATCTAGAAAATATCTTTTCGGCGTAGGACTATTAGAGCGATCGCACTATAAACTAGGGTATGAGCTATTAAAATTCCCCAGTTAAGTCCAAGGTTCGACCAGGTAGCTTCGTATACGCTCGAGGGTTGAAAAAGCTCTTTTAAAATATCTGCGGTCAAAACCTGATTGGGTTGAGGAGCCATGGCGTTAACGTCAGTAAGAGAACCATATGCGCCAATTGACCAGCGACTCAACATTAACCAAGAAAGTTTGCCAGACCAGCCGTCAAGGGTGAACAAGACCCCCGAAAAAATAATTTGGGGAATCATAACCAGGGGCAAAATTCCGTTACCTTCGTTTTCGGTTTTGACAAATGCTGAGAGCATCAAACTGAGGCTAGTACTGGCTATTAAAGTTAGGAAAGTTGTAATTGCAAAACCTAGTGGCCAGCTAATTAATTCTGATTGGGGAACGTCGAATACCAGTACGACTACTAAGGAAATTAGGATGGTTTGAACTAGAGCTAAACCTCCACGAATCACTAGCTTGGAGGTTAAATAGGGCAGTAACCCCAGATTTAGCAGCCTTTCTCGGAAGTAAATTGCCCCTTCTTTAACAATTTCGCGAATCGCATTCGACAAACCAATCCAGATGGCAATACAGCTAAAAATAAACAGGAGACGTAGCGCTAAAGAGGCTTGAGTCAGACTGGAAGTATCGCTGAGACTAAGAGGCTGTTTGTCCCTTAGAGGTAAACCTGTCAGAGCGATAGTAATTGGTCCTGCCAGCAGGGTTAAATAGAGGCTAGTGCGATCACGACTTACCAGCTTCCAATAGCGTTTGCAGAGTAGAGATAGTTGCGCTAGAGGAGAAATTCCCGTTTTAGTACTGGTAGATTTAGCAGCCTGCTGATTTTCTTTGCCTGGACTAAGAGAATTTTGGATATAGGACTTATATTCGGGAGAATTAGCATAGACATTAGACCAGTAGCTAACTCGTTCGGCGATCGCTGCTTTATTTTTTCCCTTGTTTAACTCGATATAGATATCGGCAATGTCTTCAAATTTCTCGTCTTCAAAATGTCCGCCGTTACGCTGGAAAAACGATAAGGCTTCCTCTGGAGGTCCGTAGTAACAGAGGTTTCCCTCTAGACCCATAAAGGCAATACGATTGCAGATATTGATATTGTCTGTAGCATGGGTAACTAAGGCGATCGTTCTACCTCGATCTGCCTGCTCCCGCAACAGCTGCATCATTTCCTTATCTAAACCAGGATCTAAACCCGATGTCGGCTCATCTAAGAAGAATAGTTTGGGATCGGCCAATAGCTCCACACCGATACTGACCCGCTTACGCTGACCGCCACTCAGACTCGATACGAGAGTATTTTTTACATGTGACAGCTTGATTTGATCTAGAGTATTGCCAATTACCTCTTCAATATTAGTATCGGGGGGTAGACGAAGCTGACAGGCACAGCGCAAAACTTCTTCTACAGTTAAGTCGCGATGGATAATATCATCCTGAGGCACATAGCCTACCTGAGAACGATAGACAGGCCAATTTTTGCGGAGATTATCGCCGTTTAGATAAACGCTGCCAGAAGAGATGGGCGCAATACCCAATAATGCCTTCATCAGAGTTGATTTCCCAGCACCACTACCGCCGACAAATGCCACTAGCTGTCCTGGCTCTAAAACTAGATAAACATTATTGAGAATCGTGAGAGTTTTGCCTTTGGCATCTTTGACCTGAAAAGTAAGCTGATGGGCATCGATGCGAATCTGATTGTTGGCATTAGTTAACTCTAATGCTTCACCTGTAAACAGCAGAACATAAGGTCCAATTTGGATCGTATCTTCTTTCTGTAGCTGGTATGACTTTTCCAGGCGATTGCCGTTGACAAAAGTCCCGTTACTGCTGCGATCCTGAAGTAAGTAACCGCCCTTGCCGTCAGGATTGATCGTTGCATGCAGACGAGAAACTGTGGGTGCATCTAGTTCGATTGCCGAAGTACTATTGGGCGATCGCCCTAATTCTACAGGCCATTTTTGTAGACCCTTGAGCTGAATTCCCCGCACGTTCGGGATATTGATCTCGCCCTGCTGGGGATTATAATAAGTCAGAGTAATTTGCTGACGAGGGTCTTGCCCGATATGCAGCTGCTCGCCACTTTTAAGAATATATCCTTCTGTTAAATTGATCCGCGACTGATTGAGAAAAATGCCGTTACCGCTGGGCTTTTGGCTATGGCGATCGCCATCATAGATGCGAAAGTTTTTCCCCTCTGGCTCAATAGTTGCCTGCTTGCGCGAAATGATATTCCACTCGCTAGGAGTCGGTAAGTTTGCCCAGCCAGGATCTCGACCCAGATAGTTGAGTCCTTGACCAAGACGCAGAACCTTTTTTGCTCCCTGATTATCCAGTTCGAGATAGGGTTCTGTCTCTACAGTTGTGATTACTGTTTCTCTAGAATAATTATTATTCATAATTCTAAGATTGGAGATTGATAATACTGATTAATACTGCTAGATTTTGAATTTGCATCAGACGTGGCAAAAATTGTTTTGAGTTACTTTGCAAAGTCAAATTAGTAGTCATTAAAATTTTTGAATAGCTGTTTAAAATATTGCTGAATAGACAAGATACTCTCACCATACAGATGTCTTACTAAAAACGATAGTATTGCCAGAAATCTACATCAGAACTTTAAGCAGACAGAATTAATTTAAGTATTATTTTAAATACTGCTGTAAGAAATCGATTCTAAGAGTAAAGATAGCGATTTAAATCTTCAACAATCGAGCGAGTATGACTATCCCTGCGTCAGCATTGTGTAGTATTTTGATAAAGAGTTAGCAGTACTTAATTTTGTTCAAATCTGACCAAGTTTGTGCCTGCTAAACCATGCTGCTTTAGCCTCCTAGTTAAGCTGCTTGGTTGAATTACACATTTATTACCTTTGGTCGATTAATGCTCCCTCGCCAAGATATTGTCGAAATCTTTTCTACTTTCCTACAATTTGATTATGATCGCTTTGGTGGTTGGGCAACGGATACTCGTCTACGGCGTAGTATGAGACAGTCTCTTACCAAGGTTGGAACAAGTAATTCCGCTAATTTTTGGGCTTTGTACTGGCATCAAATTTGGCAGGAGCAGCCACAAGGTTTGGCGAGAGAACATTTAACTGCTTATCTACAGGAAGTTTGTTTTTGGTCGGCAACTAAGACTATTGGTGGTTTTAGCAGCAGCCAGTATAGCGTTCCTGACTGTTTTCAGGTAGCAATATCTCGTATCGATAAGGTTCTAACGGGATTTGATCGCGAACGGGGGTTTAATCTTAAAAGCTATGCCAGTATTACTTTTGCGAATTTAATTCGGGAACTGCTGCGCCAGAGAAAGGAAATTGATATCTGTTCTGACTGGTCTTTACTCCGCAAGCTAAGTCAAAAAAGAATGAGCGAGGCTTTAGCCAATGCGGGACTAGATTCAGAAGTTATCGAGCAGCATATTCTAGCCTGGAACTGTCTCAAGACTATTTATGTTCCTGAAAGAGCTACCTCGACTCGTAAACTACCGAAACCAGAGCTAGCCACCTGGCAGGCGATCGCCGCACTGTACAATCAAGAGCGTCATACTCAGCTAGAGTCGTCCAGTGAAGCGGTAACAACAGCAAGTCTGGAAAAGTGGATGGCAGTCTGTGTTAAAGCAGCTCGCGCCTATCTGTTTCCCAACGTCACCTCAATTAATCAGCCCAAGCCAGGCTATGAGACGGGCGAAATTGTTGATTCTATCGTTGGGGAGGTGGATGATTCGTTATTAGCAGACATGATTACCAATGAGGAAGTCGAACAGCGTAGTCAACAGCAGACAGATATTAATCAATTTTTGACGGCTACTATTGCCGAACTCAAGCCAGAAGAGCAAAAGCTACTCGAACTTTATTATTCATTGAGTTTAAAACAGGCTGAAATTGCTAAGGAACTAGGGACTAAACAATATACTGTTTCTCGCAAGCTCTCAAGAGTGCGAAAGGGGCTGCTCATGGCTTTGGCAAACTGGAGTCAATCGACGATGCATATTTCTCTGACATCGGACATACTCGATAACATAAGCTCGCTATTAGAAGAATGGTTAGCTAATTATTATGACAGCCACTAAAAATAACATCTATATTTAGAGATCCGTCCCATGAATACCGCCGACTTAGCTATATTTAACCCTACAGATTTAGTTCTCGAATTAGACGCCACGACAATGGAGCGCGCCTGGTCACTTAGCCAAAAGGCAGGAAATCCAGCTAGCCGTTGGCAGAACTATCTTAATCAATTAGCGTTGGCAGTCTTTTTACCTTGGTTACAGGCGGAAGAAGATGCTAAAGCAAAAGTCGAATCTCAGGCAGATTTAGCTGCCAAGTGGGAACTAGTTAACGGTACGGCGATCGCTATGGGGGAGGCAAAATTAGTCTTGATCCCCAGCGAAGCAGAAGATTTCGATGAGCTACGAGTTCCTCAAGAGTGGATTGACATTACTAGCTGGGTAGCAGATTACTATTTAGCCGTGCAGGTAAACGTCGATGCAGGCTATGTGAGTGTTTGGAGTTATACAACTCATCAGAACTTAAAACAGGGTAGTTTCCAGCCAGGCGATCGCACCTATAGTTTGGCTGACGACCAGCTAATTAGCGATTTGAACGCTCTCTGGGTGGCTAGAGAACTCTGTCTCGATGAGGTAACTCAAGCTGCTGTAGAGCCGATTGCTGAACTAGAAGCGACACAGGCAGATAAATTAATCGAACGTTTAGGCAATTCCGCCCAGGTTTTACCCAGATTAGCAGTACCCTTTGGCAACTGGGCTGCCCTCTTACAAAATCCGCAACTGTGTCAGAAATTAGCTGCTACTCGTCAGGGAAAACCAGCAAAAACTCCGGTATTGCAGTGGCTAAAAGATGGTTTAAGTAAACTTTCCACCGAATTGGGCTGGCGACAAATTGAGGTTAGTCTCTCTGGGGCAAGAGGTATCGCTGCTGCTGATGCCATCTCTGATTCTGGTTTAGCAAAGAAATTAACGATCGCCGATCAGCCCTACGAGCTAAAAATTTTGCCCCTTGCCGATGCGGGAGCATGGCGATTTGAACTATGTTGTCTGACTCCTGGCTGTACAATTCCTCAAGGTTTTAAACTCAAACTGTTGACGGCTGATTTACAAAATTTTGAAGGTAACGAAGACATTGCCAACCAACCCGTTAGCCAATTAACCATAGACGTCGATCTAGATCCAGGAGAATCATTAGTCTGGCAGATAGAACCAACTCCCAATGACTATCAGCAGGAAATTTTGCAGTTTTAAACGGCAATTGCTGGAGTGAGAGCTAATTAATTAACTCGGTTAGATTGAAACCGAGCCAGCGAGATTTATCAGACTATCAAATACAGCTAAGTCAGCTATGCCCGCGGATATTTCAGACGTAGCCGAATCTGGTTTTTCATAAATTCCCACCAGTAGCTCATCGTTTACCTGTTCGTAATCGATTAGTTCGTAACCTTGTTCCCGACGCTGATAAAACTTTTCTAGAAACTCATCCGTATCTTCGGCGATCGCATATTTTGTATGATGATAGCCATCTTTCCCAAAGACGCTAACCCAAGTTATCTTGGGCATACTCAACCGCAATTAAATCAAAGCCATCTCTTCTTCGGCTGTTTACCGCCGATTTGAATCCCGTCAGACTATCACTAGTTGAGTAAGCGCCTCCACCAAAATCATTGCCATAAACGCTAATCCAGCGATCCTCAGCATATTCAATATTGCTTAAGCAATAGCCCTTATCCCACATTTCTTGGGTAAACTCTGTAAATCCAGTTAAGTCATCAGCGATATTGTACCCACCACCACTATTCTGGGGAAAATTCTTGTCAAAGACGGCAATCCACTGATCATCTACATAGTCAAGATCGACAAGATCGTAGTTTTCATCCCATCGCACCTGTATTTGCTCTTTTAAAGCAGCCAAATCTTCCTCAGTATCAAAAGCATTGCCAGAAGAATCGTCAACAAACACTCCTGTCCAGGCATTATCGCCAATCTCTTCAACATCAACTAACTGATACCCTAATTTTAAATCCCAAGTTTCTTACACCTTTTCTTCAAAGTCAGCAAGATTATCAGCATAAATATACGTAGTAACCATAGTTAAACCTTTAGCTATCTTGATATTTCAAAAGTGTTTAAAAAGTGCCAATTATATTGTTTAAAACAGCCTGTGAGCCGATTAATTCAAGCTGTGTTTCGACGATATCAGCAGCAAAAACGTCGGATTTTTCATAAATTCCCAGAAAAATATCGTCTACCTGTTCAAAGTCAATTAGGTCATATCCTTGTTCAGAGCGTTGTTCAAATTTTTCTAGAAACTCATCTGTATTTTGAGCGATCGCATATTTGGTACTGTACAAACTATCTTCCGCAAACACGCTGACCCAAGTGTCCTGAGCATATTCAACACCGACTAAATTAAACCCTTGTCTTCGTCTCTGTGTCACGGCTGATTTAAACCCCATCAGACTATCGCTAGTAGAGTAAGCACTCCGACCCACATCTTTGCCATACACGCTAATCCAGTTACCCTCTGCATATTCAAGATTGGTCAAGTCGAAACCTTTGTCCCACCGCTCTTGAGTATTCTCGGCAAATTCGATTAAATCTTTAGACAGGTTATAAGCACTACCGCTGGTCAGCAAGGAATTTTTGTCAAAGACAGCAATCCACTGGTCATCTGCATAATCTAGATCAACAAGATCGAAGCCTTCATCCCACCTTTCTTGTATTTGCTCCTGTAAGGTCGCGAAATCTGTGTTTTCCTCATAAGCATTCGCTCCTTTGTTATCGACAAATACCCCTGTAAAAGCATCATCGATAAATTCCACATCAACCAAACGATACCCTGCTTCTAATTCCCAGATTTCACCAATCTGTTCTTCAAAATCTGCATAGGTTTCACTAAAAATATATCTAGATGCCATAGTTTAATTTTGTAGTTGCTTTTATATTGCCGATCATATTTTTTTATACTGCACTAACTTTTTAACTCTTGAGATAAATAGCATCGGAATTTTAGAATTGCTTATCAATTCATTACTATTACTTTTAAAACAGTAAACAAACGACTATATTTCCAGCAAAAAATTCGATTTTTTATCTTTTTGACAGCAGGTTGGCGATCGCACGTGTTTGTTTAAACCATTCTCTTGAGTGCTCTTGTTTTTCCCTAAATTAGAGCTGAAACTAGCGCCAGACGATCCTGCAATTCATAAATATTAGATAAACCTGAATTTGGCTTTTCATAAATTCCGATTAGCAGATCGTCATTTGCCTGTTCGTAATCTATTAGAGAATATCCCTGCTCACGACGCAGCTCAAATTTTTCTAAAAATTCATCTGTATCTTCCGCGATCGCATATTTAGTACTGCTGTAAGGATCTTTGCCAAAAACGCCGACCCAGGTATCTTCCGCATATTCTACGTTGATTAGATCAAACCCCTCTCTTCGACGGCTAGTTACTGCCGATTTAAAACCAGTCAGGCTATCTCTAGTTGAGTAAGCCGTTTGCGTCAGATCTTTGCGATAAATACCAACCCAACTACCATCCGCATATTCGACATTGGTCAGATTGAAACCTTTTGACCATTGCTCCTCCGCTATTTCTGTAAACTCCGTTAGACTATCGGATTTACTATAGCTACTGCCTCTTTCTGTAAAGAAATTTTTCTCGAAAACTGCAGTCCAGGTATCGTCAATATAATCTAGATCGGCAAGATCGAAACCTTCGTCCCAACGCACCTGTATTTGCTCTTGTAAAGCAGCAAAATCTTCTTCGGTGTCAAACGCATTGCCACGGGAATCTCCGACAAATACTCCCGCCCATACTTCATCATTGAGATATTCAACATCAACCAACTGGTATCCCAATTTCTTGTCCCAAGTTGCCTGAAGCTGATCTTCGAAATCGCTCAGATTCTCCCCATAGATATATGTAGATACCATAATTTAATAATTGATTGTTTTGGCAGTCGAACTAATATTGCTTGATGCTATATCAATTTTCTCTGTTTCCCATAGTAAGCACCATAGAAATTTAACTTTCAATTCAGATTGAGGCGATCGCTGTTTCTCAAAAAACCTAGTATTTTTTACGATTTTGACAACCTGCTGGCGATCGATGTAGTCTACAATAGACTTAAACAACACTTTTGTTGTTTTAATCCCTGAATATATTTTACAGCTCTCTTCAGCACCTACTCTGTTATGGCTGAAAAGACCACTACCCACAGTTATCAGTTGTTTAGTTAGCAAATGAGCGAAACGATTTTATCAGTACGTAATTTAACCGCCAACGTTGATGGAACTCCTATTCTTAAAGGCGTCAATCTAGAAATTAAAGCTGGTGAGGTTCATGCAATTATGGGTCGTAACGGCTCAGGAAAAAGCACCCTCTCCAAAATTATTGCGGGACATCCTGACTACGAGGTAACTGGGGGAGAAATTATTTATCAGGGTCAAAATATTATTGACCTAGAACCCAACGAAAGAGCTAATAGCGGTATCTTTTTGGCTTTTCAGTATCCTTTAGCGATTCCTGGGGTAAGCAATCTCGACTTTATGCGAGTGGCATACAATGCCAAGCGTAAATATCAGGGATTAGAAGAAATTGACACTTTTGATTTTGAAGACCTAATCGAAGAGAAACTAGAGGTAGTCAAAATGAACCCCAGTTTCCTAGAGCGCAGTCTCAACGAAGGATTTTCGGGAGGAGAAAAAAAGCGTAACGAAATTCTCCAAATGGCAATTTTAGACCCGACTCTAACGATTTTAGACGAAATTGATTCTGGTCTGGACATCGATGCCCTCAGAATTGTTTCAGACGGGGTGAATCAGCTTAAAACTCCCGAAAAAGCTCACTTAGTAATTACTCACTATCAGCGCTTACTAGATTACATTGAGCCAGATTTTGTACACGTGATGCAAGAGGGCAGGATTGTTACCAGTGGCGGGAAAGAATTGGCACTCGAACTAGAATCACGCGGTTATGATTTCCTAGACGATAAATCAACAGCGGGAGTAGGAGTTTAATGGCGGTTCAAATTCCCTTTTCGACTATTTCGAAGGTTAATGAAGGCGCGGTAATCGAAGATGTTTTTTTTACTGGCTTGTTGCAACAGTGCGAGGTAAATCTTGATGCGCCTGAGTGGTTACAGGACGTACGCCAACAGGCAAAAAATTGGCTGTCTCGTTTATCCGTACCGACTCGCAAGGACGAAGACTGGCGTTTTATCGATCTGTCATCCCTGACGGCAGGGAAATTTGTTACCCCACAAAACCCTGCAGGGTTGCTTCGCGAAGCAACTCTACCAGAAACCAAAAACAGCCGTTTGGTATTTGCTAATGGTGTTTTTAACCGTGAATTATCCGACGTATCCGCATTACCAGCAGGTATCTACGTCGGCAATTTAGCCAACTTACCTGATAAACATGAGGTAGCCAAATATTTTGCCCAGCAGCCAGGAGCAGATGCTTTTACGGCTTTAAATACTGCAGGGGGCAATGAAGTTGCCGTAATTTGGGCGGATAAAAATGTATTAGTTGAAAACAACATACATTTAGTATTTCTGACTGACAGTGCCAACCAAGCCAGCTTTGTTCAACCTCGCACTTTAGTTGTGGCGGAAACAGGCTCTAGTTTATCTGTGGTAGAAGAATATAGCGGGGAAGGAGAGTACTTTTGCAACGCGGTAACAGAAGTTTTTGTTGCCGAGAATGCCAGAGTCAATCATACCCGTCTTCAGCAAGAATCAGTAGCTAGCTATCATATTGGCAAGACTGCCGTGTCTCAACAGCGAGACAGCCACTATACTCTAAATGAAATCAATCTAGGGGCAAAACTGTATCGTCACAATCCTGAAATGTGGCAGCAGGGAGAGCAAACCGAAACAGATCTGAATGGTTTGACCGTAGCAACGGGAGAGCAAACTTCTGATACTCACAGTATTATTGCCCTGACTAAGCCTCATGGCAGTACTAATCAGCTGCATAAATGTATCGTTAGCGATCGCGCTCATACAGTGTTTAACGGTAAGGTATTTGTGCCGAAAGAAGCACAGCAAACCGACGCTACCCAGCTCAATCGTAATTTGATGCTGTCGTCGAAAGCAAGAGTAGATACCAAACCCGAGCTACAAATTACTGCCGATAACGTCAAGTGTGCTCATGGTGCAACGGTAAGCCAGCTGGAAGCAGAAGAAATATTCTATCTTCGCAGTCGCGGTTTAACCGAAAACGATGCTAACCAACTGCTAATCGATGCCTTTGCGGCGGAGATTGTCGATCGCTTGCCTCTTGCCTCTCTTAGAAATCAGATTACCCAAACTATCGAACAAAAAGTAAAGCTTTAAATCAGTAACGACATGACTTTTACCCAAGAGAAAACTTTAGGCGAGCGCGTAAAAAGTGATTTCCCGATCCTCGATCAGCAGGTTAACGATAGTCCCCTGATCTACTTTGATAGTGCTGCTAGCTCTCAGAAACCCCAGGCAGTATTAGATGCTCTGCAACATTATTATCAAAGAGATAACGCTAATGTCCACCGTGGCGCCCACACTTTAAGCGGTAGAGCTACAGATGCCTATGAAGGTGCGAGAGATAAAGTAGCTCAGTTCATTAATGCTGCTTCTCGCGACGAGATTGTCTATACCCGCAATGCCAGTGAGGCAATCAACTTAGTTGCCTATACCTGGGGATTGGCAAACTTAACTGCTGGGGATGAAATTATTCTCTCGGTAATGGAGCATCACAGCAATATTGTTCCCTGGCAGCTTATCTCTCAAAAAACGGGTGCAGTAATTAAATATGTCGAGTTGACTGCTGACGAGGAGTTCGATTTGGCTCAGTATAAATCTCTGCTGTCAGATAAAACCAAGCTAGTTTCGATTGTTCATGTTTCCAACACTCTAGGCGTAATCAATCCTGTCGAGGAGATTATTCAGCTAGCCCATGAGCAAGGAGCAAAAGTGCTAATTGATGCCTGTCAAAGCGTTCCCCATATGGCGATCGACGTACAGGCAATGGACTGCGATTGGTTAGTAGCTTCAGGACACAAAATGTGCGCCACTACGGGAATTGGTTTTCTCTATGGTAAGAAAGATATTTTGCTAGGGATGCCGCCGTTTATGGGTGGCGGAGAAATGATCGACGAGGTATTCCTAGACCATTCAACCTATGGAGACTTACCCCACAAATTTGAAGCGGGTACCCCTGCAATTGGCGAAGCGATCGCCTTAGGTGCAGCAGTAGACTATCTTAATAGTATTGGCATAGATAAGATTCACGCCTACGAAGCAGAATTAACGGCTTATCTTTTCGAGCAGCTTGCTACGATTCCTAATCTAAGAATTTACGGTAAAAAACCAACTGCCGATGGTTATGGCAGAGCCGCGTTAGCAGCTTTTAACATTCCAGGCATTCACGCTAGCGATTTAGCAACCTTGCTAGATCACGAAGGTATTGCTATCCGTTCAGGACATCACTGCACTCAACCCCTCCACCGTATTCTTGATGCTTCGGGTAGCGCTAGGGCAAGCCTATATTTCTATAACACTCGTGAAGAAATAGACGCTTTTATCGCTGCTTTAAAAGAGACAATCGATTTCTTCCAGAGCATGGCTGAATAAGCTGTAAGCAAGGATTGAAACAAGTTGAGAAGTAGTCTAGAAAATATAAATTATATGACCTCTCCCCAACCCTCTCCTAATAGGAGAGGGAACAATGCGTTACAGTATTTTGCTTATTATCTATAAATAATAGTACCGAAATATATATATCAATCGCAGACTTTTAAAACGCGGTATCGCTCTCCAAGATATTGTCTTGGGCTTTCGTTCTCCTAGTATTCTAGACAAGATTGCCTCTGTTTCATTTAACGAACGAATAGGCGATCTATTTGCTGTTTCTACATAAGTTAAAGATCTATCTACGACTTCGAAGCTACAGAAAAAACAGTACAAGAAAAAGAAGATAGCGATCGCCTGATTCCCATCGACAATTAGTTTCCGTACAGTAACACCGTTACTTTATATAGTTAGTCATTGCTGTTTCGAGAGTGCTAATCAGACTATCGAGGTCGCCATCCGTAGCGGCCAAGCATTCAGCAGGAGTTTGCTCTAGTTGGAAGTTAATTAACTTGACCTGTCCTTCGGTAATGCCAATAATGACAACTTCTAGATTGGGATCGTGATTATCAACAATGCCCAATATTTCCTGAATCATCCCCTTGGTATTTTTGTTCAACTTTTGCAGACTAGCTTTAGAACAGGCGACAAAGTGGGGAGTTGGCTTTAGATCGATACCCAAAACGTCATCGCTATCCTGCCATTCCTGCTTTAATCCCCATGTCAAGGCTGCAAGCTGCTGTTCGTAGTCGCTGACAAATAGATCTAACTGCGATCGCCATTTTTGCTGGGCTATTTCTGGTCGATTATTACCTAAATCAAACATATAACTAAATCTCGATACTTTATATTGTTTAGCAGCCAGTTATGTAGACAGATAAGACCCCCGATAGCCACCGCTGCATGATCAATTATCGTCTGCTGAGAACCGATCATCAAATAAGAGTTTCTAATTTTACCTATATATCTATGGTAATTCCGTATTATTTTCTTGCCACTTCTGATATAAATCGGGACGGCGATCGGATGTACGCTTAATCTGTTCGGCTTGGCGCCATGCATCAATTAGCTTGTGGTTGCCCGAACGTAATACTTCAGGAACTGTCCAGCCTCGGAACTCTGCGGGTCTAGTGTACTGGGGATAATCTAACAGTTCTGTTTCAAAACTTTCGCTTTTAAGGGATGCCTGTTTGCCCACTGTACCTGGTAATAGTCTGGTTACACCATTGATCAGAGTCAAAGCAGGAATTTCACCACAGGTCAGCACAAAATCTCCTAGAGACACTTCTTTCGTCACTAAGTGCTGCCGTATCCGCTCATCTACTCCTTCATAATGTCCGCAAATTAAAACTAGCTGCTGATTATTAGTTACCAAGTCTTTGAACAACCCTTGATTCATGGGCTGCCCCTGGGGAGTCATGAGAATAATTTCGCGCTTGGGCAACACGGGTAGAGATTCAACTGCTGCAAATATCGGCTCGGGCTTGAGTAGCATTCCTACACCACCACCATAGGTTATGTCATCTACCTTGCGATGCTTGTCAATCGTAAAGTCACGAGGGTTTACTAGATTTACAGTCGCGATATCCTTAGCGATCGCTTTACCAAGCAAACTGCAATTGAATGGAGAGTCAAAAAAGTCGGGAAAAAGAGTGATAATATCAAAACGCACGATTAAAATTTGATCGAGTTACTCAG
>JBCBEA010000003.1:0-24517 GCA_038529195.1 Cyanobacteria bacterium J06600_6 | reverse complement strand
ATGACGGTTCTAACAATGCTTATCTAGATTTTAAAATTCGTTTAATAATTTTAATCAAGGCTGTTGAGTTAGTAGCAGTAATATTGATCTAATGTCTGTAATAAATTCTGTCTGTATTTTAGTTAATTTATTGATTGACAATCATCTATTTATCTAGCGCTATCAAAAGAGCTTTGTGAAGAGCAATGAAGAATAGAGAAAAACCAAGGCAATCTTAGATACCCATAGGCAAGAGACAATGCTTAACGAAAAAAAATTTTAAACTTATTCTTAATAATGTATTTGATGGTCATAATCGAAATATAAGTAAACTAGACAACAATAATATCTAGTAAACTTTGACATTTTGCTTGGTATCTAGGATTTAGCAAAATTTAAATTTCAGGTCTATTAACTTTAAAAACTTTCTCAATTACAGATCTGCAGACTAGTGTCAAAATGGTTTAATAAGTTAGCTATTAACTTGATAAATGACTTTAAGAATGACCAATAGTAGCGATCGCCCAGAGGAAATCAAATCCTGTATTGTTGTTGGAGGAGGAATCACGGGATTAATTGCCGCCACGACTTTGCAGCGTCAAGGAATTAGCGTAACTGTCTTGGATAAGGGCAGGGGAATTGGCGGACGTTTGGCGACTCGACGAGTCAGCATAGATGATTCAACAGAAGGTGTATTTGACTATGGCGCTCAGTACTTTAGCGTCAAAGATGCTCAATTTCAGACGTGGGTAGATGACTGGTTAGAAAATAATGTAATTAGAGAATGGAGTCAGGGATTTGGCAAAAACGATGGCAAATCAAGATACTGCGGGACAAGTGGGACTCGCGGTATTGCTAAATACCTAGCTCAAGATTTGGATGTTCAGACTAGCACCAAGGTTGTCAAAATTAACTACGATAAGCACTGGACATTAGAAACAGAATCGGGCGAGCAATATTGGGCAGAGATGCTGTTGTTAACTCCTCCTGTACCTCAATCTTTAGATTTGTTGGATGCGTCTTTGATTATTTTGCCTCTGGACGAAAGATTTGCCCTAGAAAATATTACCTATCATCGTAGTATTTCCATTCTTGCTCTGCTGTCACAGCCCAGCGTAATTCCTGCCCCGGGAGGACTATCTTTAGATGATGGTGATTTAGTTTGGCTTGGAGACAATCATCAGAAAGGAATTTCTCCTGATGGTTATGCTATAACGCTCCAGTCATCTACTAACTTTGCCGACTATTACTGGGAAAGTGATGATGCAGAGATCGCCTACAAACTCTTAAGCGCAGCAGCAGACTATTTAAATGCCCCTGTAACTAAATATCAGGTTCACCGCTGGCGCTATAGTCAACCAAAGACTTTTCATCCACAACCATATTTATCTCTGTCCGAAATACCTTTAGTAATGGCAGGGGATGGTTTTGTGGCTCCTAAAATTGAAGGTGCAGTTTTGTCAGGAATGGCTGCGGGAAAATTAATTAGCAGAAAATTTAAGGGGTAAACAGTCAACAGTCAACAGTCAACAGTCAACAGATTATAGAGTTGAGATCGCAGCAAGGATGGAAAATTATTAGACTATGAATAAGTAATCTGCTTAATCATTCTTCACTTAAAGCTATGACATTAATCCCTCGGCTCACACAATCTTCTCTCAAACAAAGAATTCAGTGGATTGCTCAACCCGATAAATATATGGATTCGGCGATGAGGCAAGCACCAGATCTGTTTCAGGCTGAGATTACTGGGGGAGAAGGATATGTTTTTGTGAACCATCCCGAGGCAATGCGCCAGATGGTTACTAGCGATCGCGCTAAGTATTTTGCCGGTAGTAAGGAAAATGGTCTATTACAGCCTTTGGTAGGTGACAACTCCCTACTGTTGATTGAGGGCGATCGCCACAAAAAAAGACGTAAGCTATTGTTACCACCTTTTCATGGGGAAAGAATGCAGGCTTATGGTGAACTGATCTGTAATTTGACTCGCAATATCATCGAGCAGCTAGAGCCAAATAAACCTTTTGTTGCGCGACACATAACTCAAGAAATATCTCTCAGGGTAATTTTTGAAGCAGTGTATGGCTTACAAGACAGCGATCGCTCGGCAGAGCTCAAGCAGCGAGTAAAGAAAATGTTAAATATCTTTGAATCCACCTTCACCTCTGCATTTTTATTTTTCCCCCAGCTACAGCAAGATTGGGGAGCATGGAGTCCCTGGGGTAATGTGGTGCGTCAAATTAAGGCGATCGACGAGGCAATCTATCAGGAAATTGCTACCAGAAGAACAGAAGACTGTAGCCAACGCCAAGATATTCTTTCGCTGATGATGTCGGCGCAGGATGAGCATGGCGAGGGGATGAAAGATTACGAACTGCGGGATGAGCTGATGACATTGATGTTAGCGGGACATGAGACTACCGCTACGGCGATCGCCTGGGGACTATATTGGCTACACCGCTATCCTGAAATTAAAGCCAAGTTAGAGGCAGAAATAGCCAGTTTGGGAGCAGATATCGACCCAATGGCGATCGCTAGACTGCCCTATCTCGATGCTGTCTGTAAAGAAACTCTGCGGATCTATCCTGTGGCGATGCTGACTTTTCCTCGCACCGTTGTTGAACCCACAGAATTAATGGGCCATAAGCTAGAAACAGGACAGGTAGTTATGGGCTGTATCTACCTAATGCACCAGCGCGAAGATGTCTATCCCGAACCCCAGAAATTCAAGCCCGAACGCTTCCTCGAACGAGAATTCGATACTTATGAGTTCTTTCCTTTTGGTGGCGGAAAACGTCGCTGTATTGGCGAAGCCTTAGCCATGCTGGAATTAAAGCTAGTGCTGGCAACAGTTGTCAGAGAATATAACTTAGAACTTGAAGGCAGTAAGCCTGAAATTCCCGCCAGAAGAGGCGTTACCCTCGCGCCGAAAAAGGGAGTGCAGATGATTTATCGCGGTAGTAAATAAGCTAGGCTACGATGCTACTAATATATCCTGGAGGCGTTTGCGAAACTCACCTTTAGGATGTCCGCCCTTAACTTCCCCCATAATTTCAAAATCGGCATCAGGAGATTTACAAACAATGTAGGTGGGCCAACCCATGTCTTTTTTATCGGGATATTGCGCCATTAAAATCTGTCGATATTTACGGTAGGTAGCAGTATCCTGCATTTTGACATCAATGAAATCTAGCTCTAGTTCCTTGGCTACTTTGGCATCGTAGAAGGACATCTTGTGGCATGTCCCACAGTCTTCTGAAGAGAATTTAACTACAGCTTTGGTCATCTTGAGTATCTTAGATCGGTAAATCAATCATTTGATTATAGAATTTTCTGACTGTGTAGAAGCAAAATATATGTGACGTAGTGCGATCTCAATTACGGCTAACTTGAAGAGAGCCTGAATAATTAGCCGATAGTTAAATAAAATTTGTTTGCGTTTCTATTTCTCAAACATAGTTGGTTAAAGTTATGTGGCAGGCTTACATTTAGCTGATAAAAAAGCAGGTTGTCATGATTTAAAAAATATGATACTCAAAAGATATGAGCTTTAAGTAGCCTTCCTGCTGCAAAGAAAAATACTTTTAACCAATGTATAACTTAGTTTTTACTGTAGAACCAAGTAAGCAGCATACTGATTATAGCCAAATGCTATAAGGCTTTTTGTGTAAAGATGAGTTCATATCAAGAATGTGTTGGTTACGTGAAGCATATCGTTAAAGTTTCAGACTTTGAAAACAAGACTTACTGCTAAAAGCTAGACATTTGTAGTAGAGAATTTGGTTTCAATAGTTATTACGATTTTAAACATACTTTCCCGAAGTTTTCAGGAAGTAGGGTTCGAGATGTTTCTTTAAAGATTGAAAAAAAATACTGTTCAATAGCGCATCCAAAGTCCAGTATTGATTACTATATCTTTACAGCGCACAATCCAATAGACTTCAGCAACTATAGTCATTGGATTGGATTTGATACATTTGGCGAAGAAGTCAGAGTACCATCTTTAATAAAAGCAGGACGAATAGTCGAACTTTATAGAGAAGAGTCTAATATCAGCAGCACAATTTATGTTGTTGAAAAAGATGCTCAGTGTTTACACTGGATGTTTTATTGGAAGGGGAAAGCTGTGATTGCAAAAGAACTGGCAGAAAAACGTTTTCCCTCATTTTTTAATCAAAGGTGGCGAGTTTGTGAAGACGTTGATTCAAAATTAATTCAAAAGGCTTATTCAAATAATAAGCAACTCACGTAGCTAAAAAGAAAGATCGATTAAAGCATCAGCATTACAAGCAATATCGACAGAAAAGTGATCGCTGTGACTAAAATTTTGTCAAGATGAGATAATCGAGGCTATCTCTACAAACACAAAATGTTATGAAAATGTTTACGGCGATCGTCGAACGGGATTTAGACACAAACCTCTATGTTGGCTATATTCCTGGATTTAGGGGCGCACATTCACAAGGAGAGACTTTGGATGAGCTAACTAGAAATCTTCAAGAAGTTATTGAAATGCTGTTGGAAGATGAGAATCAAGTTTTTGAAACAGAGTTTGTCGGTACGCAACAGATTGTAGTTCGCTAATTGTATGAGCAGTATTCCTGTATTAAAACCGCAAGAAGTTGTCAAAATATTAAAAAACCTTGGATTGAGAGAAGTAAGGCAAAAAGGATCGCATAAACAGTTTCGTCATCCAGACGGTAGGGCGACAACAGTTCCTTTTCATAAAGGACGTGATATATCTCCCAGATTGCTACGTCAAATTGCCAGCGATATCGACCTGACTATCGAAGAGTTTCTTGAACATCGTTAGTTTATAAAAGTAAAGCAGGCAATAAAGAAAATATTTAATAATCTACTTTGCGTCGCAAGGCTTTTTTCTGACTGCGTTTAGTTTTGCTATCCATTCGCTTTCTTTTTGCGCTTTTTGATGGTTTGCTGGCTATTCTACGCTTTTTCTTTTTTAAAGTGCTTCTAATCAAATCTTTGAGTCGTTGGAGGGCATCTTCTTTATTTTGATGCTGAGTACGAAACTGCTGCGCCTTGATTATGATTACGCCGTCGTTAGTAATTTGCGAGGGATTAAGCTTGCGTATAAGGTTGTCTTTACAGATATATGGCAGCGAAGAGGCTTTTACGTCAAAGCGTAGATGAATTGCTGTCGCCACCTTATTTACATTCTGTCCTCCCGCACCTTGCGATCGCACTGCTTTTAATTCAATTTCGCGATCAGGAATGATAATTTGTTCGGAAATTTTTAACATGCTGTTCTTTAAAAAGTACACACAAGGCATGCCTTGCCTCTAGCGTTTATTTATTGTTTATTACTTTTAGCTAACGCAGCTTTAGTGCGTAGAACAATTATGCCAGCAATAACAATCAAACCCGCACCAAATAATGACCTTAGATCTAATAATTCATTCCAAATCAGCCAGCCCAGAAAAGCACCAAAAGGAACAGAGGTATAGGTAAAAATGCCGACGCTGGAAGCAGGAGCATTTTGATAGCCACGGGTCAAACAAAGCTGACCAATAGTAGTAGTTAAGCCAACTCCGAGCAGCATAAGATATTGCTCTAGAGTAGGAGTTTGCCAATTCCAAAGCATTGGTATCGAAGAGATGGTCAGCCCAAAAATGGCAAAATAAGCCACAATCCGCAATGGGGGTTCTGTTGCCGACAATTTACGCACCGTCACAAAAGCGATCGCCGCAAAGAAGCTACTAGCCAAAGCGATTAGACTCGCCCAGTTCATATTCCCGTCAGGTTTAAGAATTAGGAACACGCCCACAAAGCCAATGACTCCCGCTAAAATTATCTGTGGCGTAATTTTCTCCTGTAGCCAGATAGCCGACATAAAGGGGATAATTAACGGTATCGTGGATTTGATCAGCACCGAATCTGTCAAGGAAATTTGACCGATAGCGTAGAAAAAACTGTACATAGCAGCCATCCCAAAGCCAGCCCGCAGCAGGTGAAGATGCAGGCGATCGCTATTCAAAATATGGCGATCGCTTTTGAGAATCAAAGGAATAAGAATTAGTAAGCCAAAAAAATTGCGGAAAAACACGATCGATTCATTCGGCAAGTCGGCTGAAGCGAGTTTTATGATCGCAGCACTGAGTGCAAAACTTAATTCTGAAGCAACGATAAAAAATGCACCACGAGCAATATTTTGTCTATCTATCATTATTGATTGGCAATTATAGACAAGTAGGTAAAATTATTCATTTGAAAATCAAAGTTATTTTTAGCTTCTTATACTTATTTTTATCTTAACTAAAACTATCGTTCAACGATCTTAATCTCTATATAGACTTCTTGCACGAATAAAATGATAAGGGCTTTTTTCCTTTTCCCTTTCCCCTTTTACCTCCTACCTAGATAGTTAATAGTAATTCATAAAAGAAGTCTAATGTGCTACTTTTTATTCCTCATCCTTCATCCATTCAGATGATGTGCTACCCTACACGACAGTAAAATAGTTTCAGATTCCACCACCGTCAACCATGCAATTAGAACCCATCGCGATTATTGGTATTGGCTGTCGTTTTCCAGGCGCAGATAATCCTCAGGCTTTTTGGACAAAGATCCGAGATGGTAAGCATGGCATAGTTGAAGTTCCTAAATCGCGATGGGATGTTGAGGCATACTACGATCCAAATCGGGGTGAGCCAGGGAAGGCTAACACTCGCTGGGGTGGATTTTTAACTGATATAGAGAGTTTCGATCCGCAGTTTTTTGGGATTGCCCCCAAAGAAGCAGTGACAATGGATCCGCAGCAACGTTTGCTATTAGAGGTTGCCTGGGAAACCTTAGAAGATGCTGGTCAAATTCCTGAAGATCTAAAAGGCAGTCAAACAGGAGTGTTTATCGGCATTGGGACTCACGACTATTCGATCGCCATGTGGCAGCAGCCTGTCAGTGAACCCTACGCGACAACAGGAACGGGTAACTGCATTGCAGCAAATCGTATTTCCTATAGTTTCGATTTTAAAGGTCCTAGCCTAGCGGTAGATACTGCCTGTTCTTCTTCTTTGGTAGCGGTGCATCTAGCCTGTCAGAGTATTTGGACGGGGGAATCGACATCAGCCTTAGCTGGAGGGGTAAATATGCTGCTGTTGCCGACTATTATGGTGGGCTTTAGTAAAGGCGGTTTTATGTCCAGTGAGGGGCGCTGTAAGAGTTTTGATGCGGATGCGGATGGTTATGTACGAGGCGAAGGTGCAGGATTGATTCTTCTGAAGCCGTTATCTCAGGCGCAGGCAGATGGGGACAATATCTACGGCACGATTCTTAGCAGTGCGGTTAACCAGGATGGTTTGAGTAATGGTTTGGCAGCACCCAACCCAGAGGCGCAGGAAGCAGTATTAAGGGAAGCCTATCAAAAGGTCGGCATAGATCCCACCGAAGTAAGCTACGTGGAGGCACACGGTACAGGTACAAAAGTCGGCGATCCGATTGAAGCGAATGCTTTGGGGACGGTTTTTAGCGAACAGCGTCAAGGTGATAGCTGTTTAATTGGTTCGGTTAAAACGAATATCGGTCATACGGAAACCGCTGCGGGTATTGCAGGCATTATCAAGGTGGCATTAGCACTGAAGCATAAGCAGATCCCTCCTAGTCTGAATTTCACGACTCCCAATCCTGCGATCTCTTTTAAGGATTTAAAGCTTAAGGTAGTGACAGAATTAACACCATGGGAATCTGACAAGCCTTTAATTGCGGGAGTTAATTCTTTTGGTTTTGGCGGGACGAATGCTCATATTGTGATGGGCGAGTATCGAGGATTGGGAGATGGGGAGATAGGGAACAGGGGAGATAGGGAGCAGGGGAGACAAGGGGACTGGGAGAGTGATGATTTGCGCGTGTTGACTCTATCAGCGAAAAGTCAGTCGGCTTTGAAAGAGTTGGCGCAAAGTTATCAAGAGTTGACTCAAAAAAGCGATCGCTCTTTAAATGAAATTTGTGCGGCGACACAGATACAGCGCAGTCATTTTAATCATCGTCTTACCTGTATTACTCAGTCTTTGACTCAGCTACAGCAGCAGTTAACCGAGTATCTAGCAGGCAGCGAGGCGTTTGGAGTCAATGTTAGCAGCGTTAATGGTAAAACAAAGCAAATTTGCTGGCTATTTACGGGACAGGGTTCGCAATATGTGGGCATGGGACAAGAGCTATACAAGACTCAGCCTATTTTTAAAGCAGCGTTAGATCGCTGTGCGACTATTTTACAGCCACTTCTAGATCGACCTTTATTGGAGGTAATTTTTGCAGCGGATAATGATCTCGATCTTAATCGCACTGTGTATACCCAACCAGCCCTCTTTGCGGTGGAATATGCTCTCGCACAGCTATGGTTAACTTGGGGAATCAAGCCTGACTATGTTGCAGGACACAGTATTGGGGAATACGTGGCTGCCTGTGTTGCCGGGGTGTTTAGTTTGGCTGATGCTTTAAAGCTGGTTGCCAATCGCGGGAGATTGATGGAGGAATTGCCCTCATCGGGGGGAATGCTGGCTATATTTGGCAGTCAGGCAGAAATAGCGGAATTAATTGCTGTTTATCAGTCAGAAGTTAATATCGCAGCGATTAATCATCAAAATAATACGGTAATTGCGGGCAATAGTAACACCCTGGCGATCATTGAAGATAAGCTGGCGCAGCTTGATATTGCCAGTACTTTACTTGAAGTTTCCCATGCCTTTCATTCGCCGTTGATGAAGCCGATGTTAGGCGATTTTCGGCAGGTAGCAGAGACGATTACCTATCACCTGCCTCAGATTCCTCTGGTTTCAAACGTTACAGCACAGCTAGCGGGGGAATCGATTACTAGACCCGATTATTGGATCGAACACATTGTCCAGCCTGTTAAATTTGCCGACAGCTTCGAGTTTTTATTGAGTAAAGAGATCGATATTTTCTTGGAGATTGGCGCCAAACCAATTTTGGCTAGTATTGGCGGGACTATTTCCGCCACCGTAGATTCTTCTCCTTTGCTGTTGCCGAGTTTATCTAGTAAGCAGCCTGACAATAGAGTGATGCGAAATAGTTTAGTCCAGCTATATCATCAGGGAATTAAGATTAACTGGCTGAATTTTAATCAGGGTAAATATTGCCCAGAGATTAAGCTTCCTGGCTATCCTTTCCAGCGCCAACGGTATTGGTGGGACAAAATTAAGTTTTGGACAGTCGAAGCCCAAAGAGATCTACAGCAGCTACATCCATTATTGGGCAACCCGTTAACTTTGGCTGGGACATCTGAGATTCGCTGGACTAGTAAAATTGATGCTCATGCTCCTGCATATCTAACGGATCATCGTTTATTAGACTCCGCTGTCTTTCCCGCCACGGCATATATTGAAATGGTTTTAGCAGCAGGGAAACATATTCATAGCGATCAAGATTTACAGCTACAGAATTTTGTGATTCATCAGCCGTTAATTTTAGACAGCGCATCTACCCAGCTTCAAACGGTATTGTCTCCCAAATCTGATTCTGCTTATCAAGTACAAATTTTTAGTCGCCAGAAGGACAATGCTTTTATCCTGCACAGTGAAGCGATTGTTGATTTAGTTGAAGCAGGAGCGGAAAAGCTAGATCTTGCATCGATAAAGTTGCAGCTGTCGCTAGCAGATTTAGATATAGCCGATTACTATCAATCTCTGGAACAACAGGGGCTAAACTACGGCGTTAGTTTTCAGGGTATTAGACAAAAATGGCAGGGGAAGCAAGCAGCACTAGGCTATATCCAGCTCCCAGAAAGCATATCTAGTCAAGTCACAGACTATCAAATTCATCCCGCTTTATTAGATGCCTGTCTACAGCTAATTGGCACAGTGACCCATGGGGACTCAGGATTATATTTACCTGTTGGCATTGAATCTCTAGAACTTATTCAGCCAAATTGCGATCGCGTTTGGGCTTATGTAACTATTACAACAGCTGATGAGCAGAATATACAGGCAGATTTAACTCTAACTACCGATCTAGGAGAAATAGTTGCCCAGATTAATAACCTATCGCTGCAGTATCTTAACAGGCGATCGCTGGAAAAGGTATTTAATCTCAATGCTGTAGAAACGAATAATACCAATAATCTCGATGATTGGCTATATGAACTAGATTGGCAACCCCAGAATTGGACTTCGCCGACTGATGAAAAAAGAAATAACCTCGATCGCTGGCTGATTTTTGCTCCAGACAATAATCTTGCCCAATCTCTGATCCCGGAGTTAGCAGGAGATTTTATTCCAATTGGCGATCGCCTGAACTTAAACAACGCAGATATATTTAATCCCTACAGTGCCGACGATTGGCAACAGCTCTGGCAGACTTTAAAGATTACGTCCGCCGAAAATTTAAAAATTGCTTATTTTGTCGAACAAACCGAATTAAAATGCGATCGCCTTGATGCGGGAATATTTGACTTGATGCAGTCTCTTGCCAATGCAGATCTAAACCTCAGTCAGCTAAATATAGTTACCCATCAAGCACAGTATCAAGCAGCAGATGGTTTTACAAGAGCATTATGGGGATTAGGTCGGACAATACAGCAAGAATATCCGCAGTTAAGCTGTAAATTGATTGATATTGATAGTTTAGAGGCGAATAATCAGACTCAGCTACTATCAGAATTACTCATGGATGACGGCGAAACACAGATTGCCTATCACCAGCAGCAAAGATATGTGCCAAGACTTACGCCCAGAAATAATATTTTAGAGCGTCCCTGCCGTTTACAGCTGTCTGCATACGGTACGTTAGATAATCTCGCTCTTGCACCCATGCAGCGTCAAACACCTGCTGCGGGAGAAATAGAGATTGCTGTTGCTGCTAGCGGGGTTAACTTCCGCGATGTTTTAAATGCCTTGGGGCTTTTAGAATCATACCTGGAAACAATGGGCTTCGCGGATGCGACAGAAGTTCCCTTTGGTGGGGAATGTGCGGGGGTAGTAGTAGCGGTGGGAACGGGTGTTACTGACTTTCAAATCGGAGATGAGGTGATTGCAGCCCAGGCGGTAGGTAGTCTCAGCAGTCACGTGACGGTAGATGCTAAATTTGCGATCGCCAAACCAGAACATCTCAACTATTCCGAAGCTGCAACTATACCCACTACTTTTTTGACGGCATACTATGGACTACATTATCTAGCGAAAATTCAGCCAGGAGATAAGATTCTAATCCACTCCGCTGCAGGGGGGGTGGGACAGGCTGCGGTACAAATTGCCCAGCAAATCGGCGCAGAAGTATATGCCACAGCTTCGAGTGGTAAATGGGATTTTTTGAAGGGAATGGGCATTAAATATGTCATGAACTCTCGTAATCTCGACTTTGCTAACGAGATAATGCAGTTAACAGGTGGTAAAGGCGTAGATCTTATTCTTAATAGTCTTAACGGCGAGTTTATTCCTCGGAGTTTGGATATTCTTGCACCCCAAGGAAGATTCGTCGAAATTGGCAAGGTAGGTATTTGGAATGCAGCAGAGGTAGCAGCCAAACGTGGTGATGTTAGCTATTTTCCTTTCGATTTATTAGAGGTTTCCAAAACAGATCCCGATCTAATTGCCACAATGTTTGCTGAACTTAGAGAACAGTTAGTAGCAGATAAGTTACAACCATTGCCTCATAAAGTTTTCGGCATTCAGCAGGCGGACGACGCTTTTCGCTATATGGCGCAGGCAAAGCATATTGGCAAAGTAGTAATTGACTTCCCAACTAATCATCAAATAGTTAGAGCTGAGGGCAGCTATCTAATTACAGGGGGTATGGGTGCATTAGGCTTGGAAGTAGCAAACTGGTTAGCTACAGAAGGGGCAAAGCATTTAATCTTGCTTGGTAGAAGTCAACCTCGTGATGCAGCACAAGACAAAATAGATCGACTCCAGCAGCAGGGTATTAATGTAACCACAATTCAGGCTGACATTAGTAATTATGATGCTGTTGAGAATATTATTGCTAACCTATCAACTTCTTTGCGAGGGATTATTCACGCAGCGGGAATACTTGACGATGGCTTACTCAAAAATCTCTCGCGATCGCGTTTTGATAAAGTTTTAGAACCCAAGGTGTCGGGTGCTTGGAATCTCCATTTAGCTACTAAAAATCTAAACTTAGACTGGTTTGTTTGCTTCTCTTCGATTGTTTCGGTTTTTGGTGCAGCAGGACAAAGTAACTATGCCACGGCTAATGCCTTTATGGATAACTTGATGAGCTATCGTCGCAACCTAGGTTTGCCAGGATTGAGTATTAACTGGAGTATTTGGTCTGAAGTTGGTATGGCGAGTCGTTTAAGTGCCGAACAGCAGCAGAGGCTATCGCAGCAAGGTTTAACGGCAATTCCCCCACAGCAGGGACTTGAGATTCTCAAACGCTTATTACAGCAGCAGGCGAATCAAACAATTGTCTTTCCTGTAGACTGGGAGACTTTTTTATCCCAACAGCCCGCAAATCCTCTATTCGAGCGAGTCCAGCCAGAAGCTAAAGTAAAATCTACTGCTAGTACTTCTTTTCTCCAGCAGCTAGCTCAAGCAGATCCTAATAAACAGCACGAAGTTTTACAGTCTCATATTCGCGCTCAAATAGCCAAAGTATTAGGCTTTGCCGATCCAGAAGACGTAGACACGGACGAAAAGTTTGCCGATCTGGGTATGGACTCACTCATGGCAGTAGAGTTTAAAAACAATCTCCAGGCTAGTTTTGGTAGCGCGATTTCCCTGACGGCAGCTTTCGATCATCCCAACGTCAAACTATTAACAGCCTATATCTCTCAGGAGTTGGCTGAATCTGGGGCACTAAAAGCGATATCCCAACCAGAAATAAAAACTACCCCTAAATCAAAACCCGTTAGCAACCCGAATATAGTTCCGACTCCTCAAAATAACCTTGCACCTATAGTCCGAAGCAAAATTGAGATAAAGCCCGAATATACGCAATTTAGTCTTACCCCCGAATATATCAATCTCAAAAAAGACTTGCAAAGAGTTGAAAAACTAGGCAATCCCTTCTTTAGTCTCCACCAGGGGATTGCTCAAGCGACGATCCAGACCGATAATCGCCCTTTAATCAACTACTCTAGCTATAACTATCTGGGAATGTCAGGCGATCCAAAAATCATTGCAGCTACTCAAAAAGCGATCGCCGAATATGGAACTTCTGTATCCGCCAGCCGAGTTTTGTCAGGAGAACGTCCAATCCATTTGGAATTAGAGCAAGAAATAGCCGACTTTATTGGTACAGAAGCAGCAATTGTCTATGTTGGGGGACATGCTACCAACGTCAGTACAATCGGTCATTTATTTGGGAAAGAAGATTTAATTATCTGCGATTCTTTGAGTCACAACAGCATTAGAGAAGGGTGTAACCTATCGGGAGCAACCATAATTGAATTTCCCCACAATGACCATAACGCTTTAGAGCAGATTCTAGAACGAGATCGCCATAAATATCAAAAAGTCCTGATTGCGATCGAGGGTATTTACAGTACCGATGGGGATCTTGCTCCTCTACCAGAAATCGTGGCTCTTAAGCAACACTATCAAACCTTCTTATTAGTAGATGAAGCTCATTCTATCGGCGTACTGGGCTTATCAGGTGGCGGAATTAGAGAACACTTCAACCTCAATGCTACAGATGTCGATCTCTGGATGGGGACTTTAAGTAAATCCTTTGCAAGCTGTGGAGGCTATATCGCTGCCAGCCAGTCAATCATCGAATATCTAAAATATACTGCCCCAGGCTTTGTTTTTAGCGTGGGCATGTCTCCCGCCAATACCGCAGCAGCCCTAGCAGCTATCCGACTACTCAAGCAAGAGCCAGAAAGAGCAATCAAACTTCAGTCTAGAGCCAAATTTTGTCTGGATTTAGCTAAAAGTAAAGGATTTAATACAGGCTACAGTGCGAATTCACCAGTTATCCCCATTATCGTCGGCGAACCACACAAAGCCGTAACCCTCTCAAAACTTTTAAATCGGGCAGGAATCAACGTTAACCCTATGGTCTATCCTTCCGTACCCTATGATGCTGCTCGCTTACGCTTCTTTATCACCTGCCTGCATACCGAATCTCAGATTCAACAGACGATTAACGCCCTGGTAAAAGCACTACCGGAGTTAGATTAGGAGACTGGAAAACTAATTAGTAGTTGATTCGCGATCCTTTAAGTAAGCAAAAACCGACTTATCGCCAATATCAGGATCTATTTTCTGAGTCATTTTCCGAATTGCAAAAATGCTAAAGCCAATTGACCAGGCGCCGAGTAAAGCTTGCTCGACTTCAATTGGTAAGATCCCCGCCATGTGTCCCAATAATAGCAGGGGGACAATAGGAGTTAAAAGCTTAGTTTCCAGTCGATTAAAGCAAAATGCTTCTTTAAAAAAAATGCCTGTCAAAGCAGCAAAAATAAACCCAGTGCCAAATAAAGTCAGAGGATGATCGTAGATATATAGCGCCACGGGTTCAGTAGTTTGAAAAGCGATCGCCACCGTAGCAATCGTCCCAATTAGCCAAAAAGCCTGTAACGCCCTGTGTAACGGCTTCATATAAATATGAATAAAGTACAGACTGACGCCCAAACCCAAAGCAAATACCCCAAATAAAGGGGTAATCGCACTCAATGCAGCTCTTCCCTGAGCAAAAAAGAGGTTACTGGCGATCGCAAAGCTGGCTGCTGCTGTAACTAACCCCCCCCGATAAATAATTACCTCCAGGCGATCGCGCTTGGTAATCGTGTATTCGCCAAACTGTCCTTGATAGGTTTGAGGTTCTCGATCTAAAAGAGCAATCATAGTTAATTTGCTGATGAACTTTACCGTAGCTTGATATCCAAGACTTTATTCTATTGATTTTTATTTATAAGTAGACCTTTTCATAATAAAAATGTTATCTTATATATCCGCTTTACACACACTATTTTTTAAAATAAAAAGTCCATTATGAACAATAAACGTAAAAATATTCTCAAGAATGCCAACACCAGCCACCGAGAAAGTATGCGTCGTAGTTTAAACACCAGACTCGAAGCAGCACGGGCTAACGGTAATGAGCAGTTAGTCAAACAGCTTGAAGCTGAAGCTAAATATTTGCATCTTTAATTAGCAACTTGTGACACAAAGTTAAAACTTGTTTACCTTTAACATAGTAAATAACCAATTAAGAGGGTTCAACTAGATTGAACTCTTTTTTTATGACTGTATGATTGTTAGTTTATTCTGACATAAGAACAAAGCTAAAGTAATTAGCTCTACTCAGATAGAGTACCCAGAGGGGATTATTCTCTGGTATTATAATTAAGCCCGATTGGAGAGGTGGCAGAGTGGTCGATCGCGCTCGACTTGAAATCGAGTGTACGCAAGTACCGTGGGTTCGAATCCCACCCTCTCCGTTTTATCATTGACCGAGCATCTGTAGCTTATAGAGGCTCGCATATAGCCCTTCCGTTGCCAACAGCTCATCATGACTGCCAGACTCGACTAATTGCCCGCGCTTCAACACCAAAATTTTGTCCACATTGCGGATCGTCGAAAGACGGTGAGCGATAATAATTGCCGAACGCTCGACTAAGATCTGTTCTAAGGCTGACTGAATCAGCGCCTCTGTTGAAACATCTAGACTAGATGTCGCCTCATCTAAAATTAGGACGTGAGGATTACGAATGGCGACCCTGGCAAAGGCTAGCAGCTGCTTTTGTCCTCCAGATAGGTTGGTACCTCTTTCTCGTAAGACGGTATGGTAACCGTCGGGTAAATCTTCAATAAAGCGATCAATATTAACGAGTTTAGCTGCCTCTTTCACTTCTTCGAGGGAATAATTATCTCCCAGAGTAATGTTGCGTTTGACATCTCCTGCAAACAAAAAACTCTCTTGTAAAATTACGCCGATATAGCGTCTTAGATCTGCCTGGGGAATATCTCGAATATCAATTCCGTCTACTAAAATTCTGCCTTTACTAGGTTCGTATAGCCGACAAAGTAAACGAATGATTGAGCTTTTACCTGCACCAGTAGGACCAACTAAAGCTACTTTTTCACCTGGCTTAATTGTAAAGTCGAGGTTCTTGAGCACATACTCATCAGGCTTATAGCCGAACCAGACATTTTCAAACCTGATTTCGCCCGTTTGGGAATTATTTTCTGGGTCTGTTAACAGAGTACGGTGACCTTCGGCGATAGATATCACCTTATCCTTAATCTCAACTGGTTCGTTTAATAGTTCTGTAATTCTTTCAATTGCGGTAAATCCTGACTGAAACATCGTAAATTTATCCGCAAACTGACGCAGGGGGTTAAATAGACGTTGGGCATAGAGAATAAATGCTGATAGCGCTCCATAGGTCATACTATCTTGTAATACAAAAATACCTCCCAACCAAAGTACCGCAGCGATCGCCACAAGCGCAATCCATTCAAGAGTGGCGGATACAGCCGAGTCATGAAAAATAGTTTTGTCAATTTCGAGGCGATAGCGTTCGTTAATTGAGCGATACATTTCGCCGTTGTACTGTTCTCTTCTAAACAGTTGAACAATATTAATCCCGGCAATATTCTCTTGCAGCATGGAGTTGAGCTTCGATAACTCCTCTCTGGCGGTGTAGTTAGCCTGACGATACTGCTGCTGGAAATAAATAATTAATGCCGTGACGGGAATTAGCATAAATACTAATATTGATGCCAGCTTCCAGTTAGTTAGGTAAATCATGACTATAATCGCCACAATCGATACAAAGTCACTAACTACTCCCACTGCTCCACTGGCAAACACATTCCCCAAAGCCTCAACATCACTGGCAATCCGCGTAATTAATTTGCCCACAGGGGTGCGATCAAAAAAGCTCGAAGCCAAAGAAGTTACGTGAGTAAATAAATCTTGGCGTACTTCTGCGGTAATTTCTTGCCCGATTTTCTGAACCAAGTAACCCTGAACAGAAGCGAACATCAGTCTAATTAAGACCGTTAATAACAGTAATCCCGACAAGAGATTAATCCCTTGACTAACTTCGACCCCACTTACAAAACCCCAGGTTGGCTCATTTTTGAGCAAAGATATCGCCTGACCCACAATCAGTGGCTGAATCGAACCCGCAACTGCTAGAGGTATCAACAGAAATAGGCAGATTATTAGCGTTCCCTTACTTTTGCTAGCGTAGGGAATTAATTTGAGAAACAACCGCCAATCATTATCTGTTTTTTTGGTCTTCGGCTTAAATTTCGGAGCAGCGGTTGTCATAGTTTTATTTGTAGCAATTAGGCGATCGATCTGCGGTCATTCAAATTATGACAAGGTTTTAGCCGATAATCTATAGTTTTGTAAAATAATACTCAGTTTTTTATGAGTACTTTGTGTTGATAACATATAGGCGATCGCTCTTTCTCAGTCTCTTCTCGATTGCACAAATCAATTATTTATCACCTATATTAAATGACAAATATAGATGTAGCCTTTACGCAATACAAGAACAATGAAATCAAAATCTTTGTTGGCAATAGTAGCTGTTAGCGGGAAGTCTGGGTCAACGATAATGAGTAGAGTAAAACCAATCTAGTAGAAATTCACCTGGATAGTCACAACTAATAACTAACAACGAACAACGAACAACTAACTCCTCAACTTAGACACCAGCTCATTAATATTGTCGCGATTTAAACGATAGCTGAGAGGATGGGCAATAAGTCTGGCGCTGCTTTCATAGAGTACATCAGTTTCAATTAAGCCATTTTCCTTTAGAGTTTTACCCGTAGAAACCAAATCGACGATCGCCTCAGACATGCCTGTAATTGGTCCTAACTCCACCGAACCAGACAAAGGCACAATCTCGACTGGCAAGTCAATACCATCAAAATGCTCTTTAGCACAGTTAACAAATTTCGAGGCGACTCTACCGTGAGGAGGTAGCTCTACCGAACGACGATAGGAACTGCTGGCGGGTACGGCTACTGACAGACGACAATAGCCAAACCCCAAATCTACCAAGTTGGCGACATCTGGTTGCTTTTCGCGCAGTACGTCATAACCAACCACCCCAAGCTGCGCCTGACCATATTCAACATATACAGGTACATCCTGCGCTCTAACTAAAAGTGCCTTAGCAGTATTTGTGGGATCAGTAATCTGTAGCTGACGGTTGCTTTTATCAAGAAAAGCACTAAAGTCCAAGCCCAAATTATTAAATAGTTCAATACTGTCTTTTAACAAAGCACCTTTAGGCAAAGCGATCGTAATCATAAGAATATCCGACGGTTATTTTGATAATTAGTTATTTTGGCGCTGTTTTAATCTTGTTTAGAACATTTTTGTAGCGCTCTAAACAAAAAAAGTTCAGAAAAATATATTCAATTCCCTCAGCTAGTTTACCCTGTAGACACTGCATTTCGAGAGTTGATCTGCTGTCTTAACTAAAGCGATCGCAACTAGTAATGTCAGGAAATAGCAATATAAATTCTGCGTAATTAGCCAAAAATTTGCATAGTTCACGATACTATGGAAAAAACCCTGAAAAATCACAATCAGCGTCTAAAATCACACCTGATGAAAATAAATAAGCTTGTTTTAAGCGTAATATTAGGGTAGCAATGCCTCAATTATTAACGGAGATCTAGACCGCAATGGACTGTAGCCATATTCAATTTTGCGCCAACAAATCAAAGGTAGACTTTGAGCAATTACAACACCTGTTCACCAAAACTGCTTTTTGGGCGCGATCGCGAGATATGGAAGATTTAAAAATTGCCGTAACTAATAGCAATCCCGTCGTCACAATTTGGGATGGGGAGCGTCTAGTCGGATTTGCCAGAGCTACTTCAGACGGTATTTATCGGGCAGCTATTTGGGATGTAATTGTCGATCCAGACTATCAGGGAATGGGTCTAGGTAGAAAGCTAGTTCAGACGGTTTTATCTCATCCGTTAGTTAGTAAAGTCGAAAGAGTTTATTTGACTACTACTCACCAACAAAGCTTTTACGAACGGATTGGCTTTGAAAGAAATGAAACCACCACGATGGTGCTTCATAATACAGAAACCAGCGAAGACTTAGCCCGACGAATCAAAGAATTGCCCGTAACGGCGGAAAACTTCTAGCGATGAAGAATTAGCAACGAGAAGAATCAATCTCGACTGCTAAAAAAGTTACGAGCGATCGCGCCTAACTCATCAGCCTGCAAACCATCACTGAGATCAATACTTGTCCTACTGCCTGACATTGAATTATTAGCAGACATAGGATTAGAGCCTGCGGATACAACTCTGTTGATTACGTTCTCAGGGTGGGTTTGTAAGATTACTATCCCAGGACCACTAAGTTTGGCTAAAACTAGACCTTCTCCCCCAAAGATCGAGGTAAAAATTCCCCCTGCTGACTTGACCTCATATTTTACCGATTCAGCAAAACCAACAATACAGCCAGTATCGACGTTTAAAGTTTCATCCTGCCGGAGGTTAATTGCTTTTAGGTCGCCACCTGCAGAAATAAACACTCGACCTCGACCCGTAAACTTCTGGAAGATAATTCCTTCTCCTCCCAGAAAACCACTTAGTCCTAAATTCAGCGTTAGATCTAACTTAACCGTGGGGTCAGATGCTAACCATGCACCTCTTTGGGCGATCAGGCTGTAGTTGGGAGATATTTCCACTTCCTCAATCGTGCTGAGATAGGGACTAGCAAAACCGATTCTACCGTTTTTGCTGCCATTGTTTGTCCAGAGAACACGAAACAGTTTCTCTTTAGTCACCAGCTTTTTGACTGCTGACATAATTCCGCCTGTACTAGTTTTGGCTTCGATTGAAGCGTCTCCATAGCAGAAAGCACCTGGTTCAGCGTAAATAGATTCTCCTGGTTTAAGAGTTACTTCTACACCTTTGTTGTTATCGGTATATACAGCCACTTTGCACCTGAATTAATTTTAGATCTTCGACATACCCCACTTAGAAGCAAAAAGTTTTTAACCTAGCTTTTCTAACTTTCAGTTTCAACTAAAAAACTAATTTTGAGACATGTTTACTCTTATTCTATATAAATTCAGCCTGCAATCTGCTTTACCCAATAGTGAGATATTCTACCTATTGATTTTGTCTAAAGTAGCAAGTATGTCAACTATGCCATAACCATGCCACCATCAACATTAAATACTTGACCAGTAATATAGGCTGCTGCTGGATCTGAGGCGAGAAAGCGAATTGTGCCAGCTACTTCTTCAGGCTTACCATAACGACCTAAGGGAATTGCATTGATGATGCCGTCGGACTTAAGATCTTTGGTCATGTCTGTTTCAATAAACCCGGGAGCAACAGCATTAACCGTAATCCCGCGATTCGCCAGCTCTTTAGCTACGGTTTTAGTAAAGCCAATTACACCTGCTTTAGCTGCGCTGTAGTTAGCCTGTCCTGGTAAACCCATCTGTCCCGACACTGAAGCAATATTAATGATTCTGCCACTGCGCTGCTTGAGCATAGTTTTACTTACTGCCTTGGTACAGAGAAATACCCCAGTCAGATTGAGATTTATTACCGCCTGCCACTGTTCGGGCTTCATCCGCAACAGGAGAGTATCTTTTGTAATGCCAGCATTGTTTACTAGCACGTCGATGCGACCAAACTCAGCCAAAGTTGTCTTAATCAGACTGTCTACTTCATCTCCTTGAGAAACATCTGCCTGTACGGCGATCGCCTTGCCTCCCAAATCAGCAATCTCTTTAACGGTGGCTTCTGCTGCCTCACTTGAACGAGCATAGTTGATGACGACTGCTGCCCCCTGACTAGCCAGGGCAAAAGCTGCTGCTTTGCCAATTCCTCGCGATGCACCTGTAATAATAGCGACCTTATCTTTTAGCTGCTGTAAATCTTCTGGCAGTAACTCCATACCTTGCCCCTCTCAAATAAGCTTAAGAAACTAAATAAAATTACTTAGTTTCGCGATTGACTTAGCTATCATATAGGCTAAGTAGTCTCTTAGACTAATTTTCTCCTTACAGTCCAATCTAGCCACACTAGTCACAACTACATCAAGTCTTAAAGGATAAGCGATCGCTATGGCAGTTAAAAAGCAGTTTTCCAGTTTTGAAGAGCTATTATCAGGTTCAGAAATTCCCGTTTTAGTTGATTTCTATGCTACCTGGTGCGGTCCTTGTCAGATGATGACCCCCATTTTAGAACAGGTCGGCGCAACGTTGCGCGATCGCCTTCAGGTAGTCAAAATAGACACGGATAAATATCCTAATCTTGCCTCTAAATATCAGGTTGAAGCTTTACCCACCCTAGTGTTGTTTAAAGATGGTCAGCCAGCCCAGAAAATTGAAGGAGTTCATCAGGCACCCCAGCTTATTCAACACTTAAGCACTTTGGTTTAGCTCAAATACAGCCTTTAGCATACTGCGTATTACCAAGAATCAAATTAATGAGAAAATCCACAAACTAGCGGAAGTATTAGTATGCCAGCATCAAGGAAAATAGTAGCTAGAATTGCTGCGGCAACAATTTTTGTGGCATTAGCGAGCGTTTTAGGATTCCAGAGATGGAAGATCTTGAGTTATTTCGGATTTTATAACAATCGCCTTTGCCGCAAAGATGGAATTTTTTTTAAGCGAGGCGGAAGCATAAACCTCAGAGTTATTCGGCGTATGGAGCGAAATGGAGATTACGGCTTACTAAGTTGCACTCTCATGAAAGCATTACGTGATAATAATTTGCCTTTGATAGATTTGCTAATTGATAATGTTGCGGACTTTTCAGTTAATAAGCCTATTCGTTACGAATTAAGCCCTCTGGCTTACGCTAGAGGAAAGAAAGTAACTCAGTTTCTAATTGATAAGGGAGCTAGTGTAAAAATTAGAGATGCTAAAAGACAAACTGCTTTATTTTATAGTCTAGACGACCGAGAAACGACACAAACTTTAATCGAGAATGGTGCTATTGTAAACGCTCAGGACAGTAGAGGGAAAACCCCTTTATTCTTTGCAGAAAATAAAGAAGTAGCACAAACTTTAATCGAGAATGGTGCTAATGCCAACATCAAAGATAGGAGAGAAAGAACTCCTTTATTCTTTGCAGAAAATGGAGAAGTAGCACAAGTTTTAATTAAAAATGGTGCTAGTGTCAGTATCGAAGATAATATGGGAATGACTCCTCTACATTCTGTCTTGGTAGCAAAGTCACATTCTTATCACTCTACTGCTTCTGTATCAAAGCGAGAAGAGGAAGAGAAAAGTTTAATTGCAATAGCGCAGCAGCTGATTGAGAATGGTGCAGATGTTGATGCTAAAGATAATGAAGGTAAGACTCCCTTGTTTTATGCTCGGATTCCAACAATAGCGCAACTGCTAATTGATAACGGTGCAGACGTTAATACTAGAGACCGTAACAATAAAACCGTCTTATTTGAAATCGAAGACGACGAAACTTTACAGACATTAATTGATAATGGTGCGGATGTTAGTGCTAAAGATAATAAAGGTCAAACTCCTCTATTCGATGCTGAAAACTTTAGAGGTACTAACAAGCTTACTACTCTGATAAAAAATGGCGCAGATGTCAATGCAAAAGACAAAGATAATCGGACTCCTCTATTTTTTGTTCGTTATGATTCCGCAGCGCAAGAATTGGTAAATAAGGGCGCAGATGTCAATGCGAAAGATAAGAATAATCAGACTCCTCTATTTTTCGTAAAATCTAAGCGCATGACAGAAAAATTAATCGAGCTGGGTGCCAGTCTTAAAGTTAAAGATAACAAAAATCATACTCCAATCACAGCACTTATATTTAAAGCAAAATGCGAAAATCCTGAGTATGTTATCAGGGGCTATATAGAAATATTAGAAATTTTAGTTGATGGTAATATAGAAAACAATGTAAATTACAAGGCAGAAAACTGTGAGGTATAGATAACAGTAGGATGTGTTGTTTCCTAATTCTTTAGATGTAATGTTGTTCAACTTCAGCTTTAATCAATATTGGTGCTGAACAATGTCTTCATTTGCTGGTCATAGTCTGGCAGCCATTACGGTATATGTTGCCACTGGATGCGTAATTCTTCCCCAAGGCGATCGCCCACAGCCATTGAAAGTAAACCCCAAACAGTTAATCTGGTTGGGCTGCTTAATTGTGATTGCTTCAATTCCTGACCTGGATTATGTAGCCCAATCCTGGAATTCGTCTAACAATCAGGGGTTGCGGGTTACTCATTCCCTGGTATTTAGTTTAATTGCTCCCTGTCTGGCGATCGCTGTTTTACGACTACTCAAATCTCAGAGAATCTGGCTTAGAAGTTGCCAAGCGACCTTTGCAGGTTTATCTCATCTAGTTTTGGATTTATTGGTAGGCGTAACTCCTCTACCTTTATTATTTCCCCTGATTAAAATACCTTTTAAGCTACCCTTTGGTATTCTTCCTAGTGCGGGAAAAATCGATCTGTACAACTACTATTTCTATCGCAATTTAGGTTTAGAAATGGGTGTCTTGATGCCATTGTTTTTGATTACCTGTCTGTTTGGCTATGACAAGGTCTTAACTGCAAAAAATCCCTTACCATTTAGATTTTTCGGACTGATGCTGGCGATCGCTTTACTAATCTGTGCTGGTCATTTTATGCAACAGAATTTACAACTACCTCGTTAGATAAAATAATAGAGTACTTACTGTCGCTATAAGCTTAAGCCAAGATGCCTAACATAACTGTTAACTTGCCCCAAGACTCTTATCAAATTGCGATCGCCACTGACAGCCTCAAGCAGTTGGGAGAGCAAATGCAACAGTTAAATTTGGGTAAGAAGGTATTAGTGGTTTCTAACCCTGAAATATTTGGTCATTATGGTGAAATTTGCCTTAATTCTCTCCAAGATGCAGGTTTTACTACCTATACTCATATAATTCCCGCAGGAGAAGAACATAAGCACCTAGAATCTATCCAGCAGGTATACGACACGGCTCAAGCTAATCATCTGGAAAGATCTTCTACTTTTGTCGCCTTGGGTGGTGGCGTAATTGGTGACATGACGGGGTTTTCTGCAGCTACCTGGTTAAGAGGGGTTAACTTTGTGCAGGTGCCGACATCTTTACTGGCGATTGTTGATGCTTCCGTGGGCGGGAAAACAGGTGTTAACCATCCCCAAGGAAAAAACCTGATTGGCGCTTTCTATCAGCCTAAACTCGTAGCGATCGACCCCTGCCTGCTGAAAACTTTGCCTCCGAAAGAATTTCGTGCGGGAATAGCGGAGGTAATTAAATACGGCGTAATTTGGGACGAAGATTTATTTTCTAAACTAGAGCATCATGGCAAGCTTGATTCCTTAGAAAATGTCGGCAATAGTTTCCTCGAAACTATTATCACTCGCTCTTGCCAATCTAAAGCCGAAGTGGTTAGCCAAGATGAGAAAGAATCAGGGATACGGGCAATTCTCAATTATGGTCACACGATCGGACATGCCGTCGAGAGTCTGACTCACTATCAGCAGTTTGTTCATGGCGAAGCCGTTGCCATAGGCATGGTTGCAGCAGGAAAAATTGCGATAGAAATGGGCTTGTGGACACAGGCGGAAGCCGATCGCCAAGATGCCCTG
>JBCBEA010000002.1:0-25509 GCA_038529195.1 Cyanobacteria bacterium J06600_6 | reverse complement strand
GAAAGAAAATTGCTGAAATTGGTTATACTCACGCCGAGAATGGTTTCTCTGCCAATAGCTGTTCTGTATTAGTTGCCCTAGACGAACAGTCTCCTGACATTTCTCAAGGTGTAACTTCAGCGCAGGAAGAAAGAGAAAAACTGAGTGATAGTGAGCTAGATCAAATTGGTGCAGGCGATCAGGGACTAATGTTTGGTTATGCCTGTAATGAGACGCCAGAATTAATGCCTCTGCCGATTAGTCTTGCTCATAGAATTTCTCGCAGCCTGGCGAAAGCACGTAAACAGGGAGACCTGCCTTATTTACGTCCAGATGGCAAAACTCAAGTTTCCGTCCAGTATGAAGACGGTAAGCCTGTTGGGATCGATACAATTCTAGTTTCGACTCAACATACAGAAACCATTGGAGATCTGCTCGACAATACTGATGTCCAGAAAAAAATCAAGGAAGATCTTTGGTCGGCAGTGGTGGAGCCTGTGTTTGCCGAGATGAATTTAAAGCCAAACGATAATACCCGTTTTTTGGTAAACCCGACTGGTAAATTTGTCATTGGTGGTCCTCAAGGAGATTCTGGACTAACTGGACGTAAAATTATTGTCGATACCTACGGCGGTTATTCTCGTCATGGTGGCGGTGCTTTTTCTGGAAAAGATCCCACAAAAGTAGATCGTAGTGCCTCTTATGCCTGCCGTTATGTGGCTAATAATATAGTGGCAGCAGGATTAGCAGAAAAATGTGAGGTACAGGTCAGCTATGCAATTGGAGTTGCTCGTCCTGTAAGTATCTTTATCGAAACTTTTGGTACGGCTAAAGTAGCTGAAGACAGCTTGCTGGATCTCGTCAAGCAGCATTTTGAACTGCGTCCGGCAGGCATTATTCAAACTCTCAATTTGCGCAATCTCCCTCAAGAGCGAGGAGGGCGTTTTTATCAAGATGTTGCAGCATATGGGCATTTTGGCAGAACAGATCTTGACCTAACCTGGGAAAAAACCGATAAAGCAGCAATGCTTAAAGACTTGCTGTTATCAAAAAGTGGTGTTTAAGAGCTAATTTTTGGCATTTTTCCAACAATCTAATATTTTGAGAGAGGTCTAATAATTTTGGACTTCTTTTTTTTATATTTTGCAACGGTAGGAACCCGAAACAGAATACTTTGCTCTATTCACACCTGGAAAGAATTTGCTTCGTACGCTGATAGAAAAAATAGGCTAAAGTAAACTCAATTATTGAGCATAAGCAAATTTTACATGTCAGTACTAGATAGATTTTTTAAATATCATAAAGAGCGTCGGATAGCCATCGCTCTATCTATTTTGGGTACGGTAACTCCCGTTGTTGGACTACACAAAATATATTTAGGTCGACCTATATGGGGCATTATTTACATTCTATTGTGGTCTACGCCGATCGCTAGAATTGCCTCGGCAATTGATGCTGTGTGGTATGTGGTGCAAGATTTAGAACAGTTTGAGCGTCAGTTTAATGGGCAGAGTAGGTATAGTATCAATCTCAATACCTCTCCTCAAGTAACGGCGATCGCCGAAGCAATGCGCGAACTAGATCGCTTACGAGAAGATGGGCTGGTAACGGAATATGAATTCGAGCAGAAACGCCGTCAACTTTTAGAACAAATAGCCTAAACGGTAAACAGTAATCATTAAACAGTAATCAGTAAACAGACCCATGTTTAAGCTATCTCAGTTTGGGATTAAAAAAAAAATAGCGAACGACCCCTACTATCGTTTTCAATCTTTAACAGAAATTGCGATCGCCGCAGAATTAGGAATTAAAATTGACGTTAATTTGGCGACAGTGGATGATTGGCTCAGACTGCCAGGGTTTTCGATTCATCAAGCACGAACCTTAGTTGAGCTAGTCGGCATGGGAGTACAGCTAGTTTGTTTAGAAGATGTCGCAGCAGCGATTGGTGTTTCTATGATTCAGCTACAGCCCTATGAAGCAATTTTGGCTTTTGCCTATTACGACCGCCTTAGTTCCCTTAGTCCTGTCAAGGTAAAAATCAATCTGGCTTCGGAAGCAGAATTGCTAGAAGTTCCCAAAATAACTCTAGATTTAGCTCAAATAATAGTAGCCGAGCGCCAAGAGCGGGGAAAATATCGTCATCTTGTTGATTTTGCAGAGCGTCTCAGTCTTGATAGCAAACTTACTTCTCAATTAATGCACTATTTTAGTTTTTAAGCTCAAATTTTTGATTGCTAATTCTTACCTAATTTTTCATGTCCCAACCTACTGAAGCACAAGCAGCATCTAGCGAGCGAGAGCCGATGCGCAGCGTTCATACCAATAATTTCCCAGAGATTCTTCGCCAGCTGGGTATCTCCTTAGTTGTGTCTACCTATCAAGCAGGCAAGCTAATTGTACTTCGGTCTGATGGCGAGCATATTAATACTCACTTTCGGATGTTTCAGAAGCCGATGGGAATTGCGACAGATCGTCATAAAATTGCTTTAGGCTGTAGCAGTCAAATTTGGGAATTGATTAATATACCTGCGGTAGCAGGGAAGGTGGAGCCAGCAGGTAAGCATGATGCCTGTTATTTACCTCGACAGTCTCACATCACTGGGGATATTGACATACATGAAATGGAATGGGGCGGAAAAGACAACAGCGACCTGTGGTTTGTAAATACTCGTTTCTCCTGCCTCTGTACTCTAGATAAAAACTATAGCTTTGTACCTCGGTGGCGACCTAATTTTGTTACGGCTCTCACTCCAGAAGATCGCTGTCATCTCAACGGCATGGCAATGGTCAATCAGAAACCCCAATACGTAACGGCTTTAGGTGAAACAAACGAGCTGGGTGGCTGGCGAGCAAATAAGGCTAATGGTGGAATTTTAATTGATGTTCCCAGTCAAGAAATCATAGCTCGCGGTATTTCTATGCCCCATTCTCCCCGCTGCTACAATGATCGCCTGTGGATTTTAGAATCAGGAGAGGGTAGTCTTTCTCTGTGTGATCGTACAACAGGAAGACTAGAGTCGGTGATAACTTTGCCTGGATTTACCCGTGGGATTGATTTTTATGGCTCTTTTGCTTTTATTGGACTTTCTCAGGTAAGAGAAACTGCCGTATTTAGCGGTCTTCCCCTCACGGAAAGACTGGATGAGCGAATTTGTGGTGTGTGGGTGGTTAATCTAGAGACGGCACGGACTGTCGCCTTTCTCAAATTTGAAGATGCGGTACAGGAAATCTTTGCGGTACGAGTTTTACCCAACATGCGCTTCCCAGAAATCATCGATTATGATGAAAAACTAATGGCTAATTCTTATGTGTTGCCAGATGAAGCTCTAGCAGATGTTCCTCAGGACAGATTATCAATTAGTTAATCTATTTCTGATTCCTAATTATTATCTAGTATTAAAGAATCTGCATTCAAAGTACAAAACCAGCTAAATAATATATGAGCGTGGAGGGATTCGAACCCCCGACCTATAGAACCGGAATCTATTGCTCTATCCCCTGAGCCACACGCCCGTCAACGCAATTACTGAAAGCAATTCCTGGAGTTATTTACCTCCATTTTCCTTATCTTACATCAGGCTCAAAATAATCGAGCCGATCTTAATGATTAATAAATTACTGGGCAATTTAGGATTCCTGATAACTGGATACTCAAACTCTGCCATAGCGGGCATTTTGAATATCAGTAGGATGCTCTTGATTATATAGCCAAGCCCACATTTGATCTCCCAGAGAAAAATGCCACCATTCTTCTGGATGTCGAATAAAACCAGCATTAGTCATTGCCCGACACAACAGCTGACGATTAAATTGATACTGCTGACTTTCACCATCGCGATCGCTAATGTAATAATCAGGATGCGATCGCTCGGAAAGTTCATCAATTTCTCCTCCCATGTCTAACGCTTCTCCCATATTATTAGTGATTGTTACGTCTACTGCTGCCCCTGTACTGTGAGGTGGTGGCATTTTGCGGTCTAAACTAGGTGCAGCCCAAAGTCGATATACTTGACTCCATAAATCTTGACGCTGCTGGGCAGACAGCTGGTCTTCTTGAAGTTCAAGCTTTTTTACTAAAGACTCAAAGGTATAATTAACCATATACTGCTGTACTCCCACAGGACGATAAGCATCGTATATTTTAATTTTCCAGCCAGGATAGCGTTTTTCCACGGAAAACTGTGCCTCTAGCAACGCCTGAACAACCCCCTGACGCAAACAGTAAGGCGATCTGTCACCATATTCTGCTCCTAACTGGACATAAGGATGAGGTATCGCCAGAGACAAACTATTGGCAGGAATTGGGATTAACCTTTCGCCACAATCTTCAATCGTAATCTGATGATAGGGTTTCACTATTCTTTGCTATGTTAAAAATTAAAAATTTTGAGCGTAATTATTTAGTCTTTTCTCTTCAAATTCTGGCTCATGCCTACCGTAATCGACTACCCCATTACACAACTTTTTTGCAGCTGTCGAGGATAAAATCTACATATAGCGTTTTTCAGCTTAAGTTTTCTATATAGACGCTACATATGGTGGTATGATACCGATCCAACAAACAAAAGATCGGCAATAATGGATTATCTACGGGAATGGCAGGCAAGTGGTGTAGACGAGGAATTGACTAATTTAAACGTGGTCGCTCTTCAAGGCACGTCTCCCGCAGAATATTTACTCTATTCAAATTCTATTCCGAGAAGAAACGATGGCAGAGTTAGTGAAGGATTTCTTCAACGTTACGCTCATACTGATGCAGGAGGCTGGTGGTGTTCGGGAATGAATGTCTTAAATGGAGATGAAGACATTTGGGGCTGTTTCAAACCTAATCACCCGCTTAATCGAGATAATAGAGTAATCAAATACGAGCATCCTCCCAAAACTGCTACAGGATTGTTTGCCCTGAAAGTTCCGCTAAATCTGTGGCACAAAATTGCCGATCGCGCCCAAATTGAACTAAATTCGGCGGCGATTAGTCATCAAAATGCCGATTTGGGTTTCTGGCAATGGTTAATTGATCGTCCTCAAGTCCCTTTATGTATTACCGAGGGAGCAAAAAAAGCAGGAGCGTTATTATCGGCAGGCTATGCTACCGTAGCTTTACCAGGAATTAACAACGGTTATCGTACTCCTAAAAACGATTGTGGCAAAAGAATTGGCAAGTCTCATTTAATACCTCAGCTAGAAAAACTGGCGATCGCAGGCAGAGAAGTTTATTTAGTTTTTGATCGCGATACTAAACCCAAGACAGTCAAGGCAGTTAATGCAGCGATCAAAAAAACAGGCTATTTACTACGCAAGGCAGGCTGTCAGGTAAAAGTTGTTACTTGGGATAGCCAAAAAGGCAAAGGAGTAGACGACCTGATCGCGAATGAGGGACAAGAATGTTTTACTCGCGCCTATGATGACGCTTTGGATCTAGAAAGCTGGAAGGCAAAATCCTGGAGGAAGTTAACCTATCCTGTAGATCTACAGCTCAATAACTCCTATTTACCAACATTAGATATTCCTGCTCAAACGAAGCTGATTGGGATTAAATCTCCCAAAGGGACAGGTAAAACAGAGTCCCTAGTCAAGATAGTTAGAAAAGCGATCGCCCGTCGGCAGAAAGTTTTGGTAATTGGACATCGAGTACAGCTAGTCAAAGAGTTATGCCAGCGGTTTGGACTAAGCTACATTACGGAAGTAGGCGATCGCCAAGCAAAAGAGGACTTAGGCTATGGTCTTTGTATTGATTCTCTTCATGGTGTATCCCAAGCAAGGTTCGATCCCGATCTTTGGCAGGATAGTCTGGTCATTATTGATGAAGTAGAGCAGGTACTGTGGCATGCTCTCAATTCGAGTACCTGTAAAGATCGACGGGTAGAAGTTCTCAAGTCCCTGAAGTCTCTGATGCAAAATATATTTGCGGGAAACGGACAGCTATACATAGCGGATGCCGACTTAAGCGATATTGCTCTAGACTATCTAATCTCTTTATCGGGGTTGGAAATTAAGCCCTGGATCGTCCACAATACTTGGCAAAGAGATTCTGAACATGCCTGGAAAGTCTACAGCTACGAGGGAAAAACCCCCAAAAAACTAGTTAACAATCTAGAAGCAGATATCCAGCAGGGAGGCAAACCGTTTGTCTGTCTCTCCGCGCAAAAATTAACCAGTAAATGGGGAACGCAAACTCTAGAAGCTTACCTTCAACAGAAATTTCCTAATCGCCAGATACTCAGAATTGACTCCGAATCTCTTGCAGATCGTCAGCATCCAGCCTATAACTGTGTCTCTCGGTTAGAAGAGGTTTTGAGCCAGTACGATATTGTTCTAGCTAGTCCTTCAATTGAAACGGGCATCTCAATTGAACTAGAACGGTTTACATCTGTTTGGGCGATCGCTCAGGGAATCCAGGCAGAAAACGCCGTACGACAAACCCTGGCAAGAGTTAGGCAGAATGTCCCTCGTCATTTGTGGTGCGCCAACTACAGCTATAACAAGATTGGCAACGGTTCAACTTCTATTCCAGCTTTACTCAGTTCTAATCAGCGTTTCACCCAGCTGAATATTCGCCTGCTACAGCAGTCAGACTTTGCCTATCTTGACGATCTAGATACGGGTTTTCAAGCAGAATCTCTACTATGCTGGGCAAAAATGGCGGTTAGGTATAACGCGGGAGCGGTTAACTATCGTCACTCGATTTTAGCGGCATTAAAAGCAGAGGGACATCAAATTATTGATGCAGCTAAATACAAACCTGTTGCTAACTCTAGCCCTGCAGCTGATAACTGTTTGGTTAAGGCAATTACAGAAATCAGCAGCAAAAACTATCTAGCCGAATGTCAGGCGATCGCCAAATCCCACAGTCTAGATGAATTTCAGTATCGTTATTTAAAAAAACAGCTAATCAAGTCAGCGAACGATCGCCGTCAACTCCGTAAATACGAACTAGAGCAGCGTTATCATCTGCCGATTACTCCCGAACTAGTTACTCTTGATGATGATGGCTGGCATCAAAAGATTAGACTGCACTACTTCCTCACCGTAGGTCGTCCCTACCTAGCAGATCGGGATACAAAAGCAGCGCGAAAGCTAATTGAGCAGGGAAACGGCAGTTTATTTTTACCCGACTTTAATAGTTCTCAACTAGGAGCGATCGTTGGTTCCTTAGAAATTCTGGGTATTCCAGTCTTGTTAGAAGATCTAACTAGAGAATTATGCAATACCGACCAAGATTTACAGTCTTTAGCAGCAATGGCTCATAGTAATCGCCGTGAAATCAAGACTATTCTTAATATAGGCATCGCCAAAAACTATAGTCCAATTACAATTATTAGCCGTTTATTAGGCAAAATTGGCTGCAAAATTGAATGTCTGCGCTATGCAAGCAAAAATAGAAAAAGAGTGAGGATTTATCAAATAACTCATCCCACAGATCGACGAGAGGAAGTATTTACTAACTGGCTAGCAATAGATTCTCAGCGCCCTGGTAATTCCTTATTTTGGACACCAGACTCTCAGACATTGGCTGCCAAAATTCCTAGTAAAGTTGCGGATGACAATTACCTTCAGTTGAGTTTAGATGTGTGAGGTATAAATTCTCTAGTTGCGCTCTACTACCAAAGTAAGCACTGGGGACTATACTTGTGTCCCTACCATTCTGAATCGTTATATGGAACTTCAGCCTCTTTCTCATGTCGATGGCTACAACCTGTTTGTCAGACATTTTGCTAATAACTTTTACCACCTCAATATTGTCGATCCTGAAGATCAGGTACATCACTTTGAGGGCATCTATTCCAGTCCTCAAGCAGCGATCGATAAAGGAAAATCGGTCATAGATAACTTTGTTTTTTGGCGTGCTAAGGCTGCTAGATAAACACCATTTACTGTGCAAATTAAATTATTGTGCAACGCCCAATATGCAAGAAAAAAGGTAGAGGTTTTTAGACCTCTACCTGACTAGTTATTTATTGACTGTTTAGTTGCAATGACATTCTTTAAGAAGAAGGTAGTAATTCTACTGTCTCTTTTTTGGGTACGATCGCAACTTTATTTTCTGCGTCGATATCTACCGTTGCGGTATCTCCTTCACTAAGACGACCAGACAGAATTTCTTCTGCTAATACATCTTCGAGGAGGCGCATAATAGCTCGGCGTAAAGGACGAGCACCGTAGGCTGGATTGAATCCTTCGTCTACCAGTCGCTCTTTAAACTTATCGCTAACCTCAAGCGTAATATCTTTTTCAACTAAGCGTTGGAACACTTCTTTGAGTAGGATTTCGCTGATTTCTTTGACTTCGTCTTTGTTTAGCTGACGGAAGACAATAATCTCATCGAGACGGTTGAGGAACTCTGGACGGAAGTAGCTTTTTAGCTCTTCGTTGACCAAAGAACGGATGCGATTGTATTTCGCTTCTGCCTGATCGTCGGCAAACTCGAAACCAAGACCACCGCCACCTTTCTCGATTACTTTTGAACCGATGTTAGAAGTAAGGATGAGTAGAGTATTTTTGAAATCTACTGTTCTGCCTTTTGCATCAGTCAAGCGACCATCTTCAAGAATCTGCAACAGCATGTTGAAGATATCGGGATGTGCTTTTTCAATCTCATCGAATAGTACGACTGTGTAGGGACGACGACGTACCGCTTCAGTTAGTTGTCCACCTTCGTTATAGCCTACGTACCCTGGAGGAGAACCAATCAGTTTAGAAACTGTGTGGCGTTCCATATACTCAGACATATCCAAGCGAATCATGGCGTCTTCTGAACCAAAGAAGTAGGTTGCTAAGGCTTTGGTAAGCTCAGTTTTACCCACCCCTGTAGGACCAGAGAAGATGAAGCTGGCAATCGGACGATTGGGGTTTTTCAAGCCCACTCTGGCACGTCTAATGGCGCGGGAGGTTGCTTTTACGGCATCTTCTTGTCCAATAATGCGCTGGTGAAGAGTATCCTCCATGTGCATTAGTTTCTCAGATTCGGATTCGGTAATCTTGTTAACTGGCACACCAGTCCAAGAGGCAACAATGTGGGCGATTTCTTCCGCATCAACGTTAGCGTTATCTTCACCGTCATCAGCTTCATTTTTCTTGTTAGAAGCGATGGTGCGAATTTGCTCTTTAATTTCCATTTCGCGATCGCGCAGTTCCCCAGCCTTATCAAAGTCTTGAGATCTTACGGCATCGTCTTTTTGTTTTAGAAGCTCTCTTAATTCCTTGTCTAGCTCTTTGGCTGCGGGAGGAAGTTGAGAATTGATTAGACGTACACGAGAACCTGCTTCATCAATTAGATCGATCGCCTTATCTGGAAGATAGCGATCGCTGATATAACGATCTGAAAGTTTCGCAGCTGCTTCTAGAGCTTCATCTAAGATTTTTAGCTTGTGGTGCTGCTCGTAACGTTCGCGCAGACCATAGAGAATTTCAATGGTTTCATCAACAGAGGGTTCGCCTACCTGTACGGGTTGGAAACGACGTTCCAAGGCTGCATCTCGCTCAATGTGCTTGCGGTACTCATCAAGAGTGGTAGCACCAATACACTGTAGTTCGCCCCTTGCCAAAGCAGGTTTGAGAATATTAGCTGCATCGATCGCACCTTCAGCTGCACCAGCACCAATTAGAGTATGAACCTCATCAATTACCAGAATCACATTTCCAGCCTGACGAATTTCATCCATGATTTTTTTGAGACGTTCCTCAAACTCACCACGGTATTTAGTACCAGCTACCAATAAACCAATATCTAGAGTAACTACCCGTTTCTCTTCCAGGATATCGGGAATATCTTTAGTGGCAATTCGCTGTGCTAAACCTTCGGCGATCGCTGTTTTACCAACCCCAGGCTCACCAATAAGTACGGGGTTATTCTTAGTGCGACGACCGAGAATTTGAATTACCCGCTCAATTTCTTTTTGCCTACCTACCACAGGATCTAGTTTTCCCTCTCCTGCCATTTGGGTTAGGTTTGAACCAAATTCATCTAGCGTTGGTGTTTTGTTTCTGCCTTGAGTGCCACCTGAACCAGCAGCAACTTCAGCAGTCTCACCTAGCATTCTAATTACTTGAGTGCGGACTTTGGACAAGTCTACCCCTAGGTTTTCGAGGACTCTAGCAGCAACGCCTTCACCTTCTCTAATTAACCCTAGAAGTAAGTGTTCTGTACCAATATAGTTGTGACCTAACTGGCGAGCTTCTTCTAAAGATAATTCCAGAACTCTTTTCGCTCTGGGGGTAAAGGGGATCTCCACTGCTACAAAACCAGAACCACGTCCAATGATTTTTTCAACTTCAATACGAGCATCTTTTAGATTGACTCCCATCGATTTGAGAACCTTGGCAGCAACTCCAGTACCCTCTCCAATTAAACCTAAGAGAATCTGTTCAGTCCCTACGAAATTATGACCCAGACGGCGTGCTTCCTCCTGGGCTAACATAATCACTTTTATTGCCTTTTCTGTGAAGCGTTCAAACATGTCTTATTCCATCCACCTGCTATGCCCTTATTACTGGTGATTTTAGCACAGCCTTTTGGTTTCCTGACTTTGCAGGCATGGGCGGGAAATACGGTATCTAAATTAACAAAATGTAATTTATTTTAAACCATAGTTATTATTACTTAAGAAATTGTCTAGCTCAATGGCAGCTTGGGATAGGTAAGATTGAAATTCATTTTGCTGAAGATTTTTTAGCCACAACACTAGAGCATCATCTCCTGCTGGCTGGTAATAATTCTTTCTTTTCCCTGCAATTTGAAAACCGTATTTTTTATATAGATTTACTGCTGCTAGATTGTTTTCGTTTACTTCCAAAGTTGCCCAGGCTAAATTACGAGCGATCGCATCTTTTAATAATTCTAATAGCAGTAATTGTCCTAATCCTTGACGACGATAATCAGGATGTACTGCTAATAAGGTAATATGCGCCTCATCGACAATCGACCACAGACAGCCCATGCCGATAATTTTTGTTTCCGTATTCAATTCTGATGCCGAGGATAAGTGTAAAGCTAATAAGGTACTTTTGTCGCTGTCTATCTCTCTCAAGTAAGCTTCTGGTTGCCATAAACCTCCTAGACTAATGCCATCTAAAGTGACTACTTCGGCAACATCAGTAGAGGTTATAGGTTTTATTTCCAGCTTATTCACGAACTACAGTTGATAATTAATGGCTAACAGTTGATTGTAATAGCAAAGAAACCAAGCCTGTACGGGAAGAAATATCGAGCTTTCGAAACATACGTTTGAGAGCCTGTTTAACTGAATTTTCTTGAATCCACAGTTCTTGACCAATTTCGGCGTTAGTTAAGCCCTGGGCAACTAATTGAGCTATTTCAATTTCTCTTGAGGTTAGCAAGTCGATTTTAGCAGGATTAAGTTTTAAGGGCGATTCTGCTTGGCGTACCAAAAATGTCGAGATGTGGAGGCATAAAGCACTCATGTCGCTTAGATCTCTGGCGGTAAAAGCGGTTGAATAGCGATCGCGTGTAATTCCTAATCCTCCAACTAGCGAGCCATTAATCACGATCGGTCCTACCATTACATGTCCGTGGTCGAAACGAGGGCAAATTGCCTGCCATCTAGATGCTGATAGTACTACTCCTTCGTGAACAGGAGCATGACGTTCCGCTAAATAATTCAACACAGGATTATATTCTGGAGACAAAGCTTTCTCAAATAGATTTAGAGCTTGACGAGGCAGTTGAGCAAGGATAAACAGCCGACAACGTTTGGCAACAAAATATACGCCAATCTTAGGCACAACTTGACTATGCAAAGCCTGTTCATCGGGGCTATTGGCGATCGCTTGAAATAAAGTTGCTAGTGAATCGTTCATCTCTTTGATGGGGCTTGGATCTAAAGTCTAAAACTGTACCCTTTTGGGGACTATCGACTTTACTTATGGCTCTTTAAGATATTTCCATATCCAGCATACATAAAGTTTTTGCCATGAACTATGCCAACCCTGACACTTTAGTCGAGACACAGTGGCTAGCCCAACACCTAGACGATCCGCAACTATCCATAGTTGAGATAGATATGAATTCCGCAGCTTACGACCAGGAACATATTCCCGGCTCTATTTTTTGGTCAACTGCTGACCTCTTACGACCCGATTCTACAATGAATTTAGATCCTGACGCGATCGCTCAACTACTGTCTAATTCGGGAATTAGCAACAGCACAACAGTAGTTGCCGTTCATAATAATTACGTTGGTACATCTGGCTGTATTTTTTGGCTACTTAAGCTCTGTGGACACGAGAAGATCAAGATTCTCAATGGAGGTCGTCCTAAGTGGCAAGCAGAAAACTTACCTGTGACCAGCAGCAAAAATAAAATCAAACCGACTAATTATCAGCTAGGTAAATATAATCATAATCTGCGAGTTTCGGCTACGGAATTACAAGAATTACTCAACGGGGATAACTGCTTGTTAATAGATGCACGTACTCCCGAAGAATATCGAGGGGAGATTTACTTACAAGCACCACCCCAAGCAAGAGAGAAAGCGGGACACATTCCTGGAGCAATCAATATTTATTACGAGCTAGCTCACAATAATGACAGCACGTTTAAATCAGCTGAAGAACTACACGAGCTTTACGGCAACCTAATCTCTACGGATAAAACAATCATTCCTTACTGTGCTGTGGGCGCAAGATCTGCTCATACCTGGTTTATCTTAAAGTATCTCTTGGGCTATGACCGAGTTCAAAATTATGATGGTTCTTGGAATGAATGGAGCAGGTTGAATGATGTGGCGATCGCCTATTAAACCCTAAATCAACAAAAACGGGAAACTTAAACGGAAATTTAAAGTCGACGTTGAGTGCGATCGCCTTGAAGCAGAATTGATTTATCCGAATCTTACAGCAACAATCAAAGACCGTACTATATTTTTACCACTAGAGAACTGTAAACTAAAAGGTAATTAATGGTTATGATTTCACACGCTAATAAATAAAGATATTACTATGCTTTCGACCGATCGCAGCTTGCCCAATACGGGACATCGTTACGTTCCTCAAATTACTAGTCTTGAAGTTCCTCCTTCTCCCAACCAAGAATTGATGCCCCTGACTGCGAAAGTCAACAGTAACAACCACTTAGAAGTTGGGGGTTCTGAACTGTCCAAATTGGTCGTACAGTATGGCTCACCTCTATATATATTAGATGAGTTCACTCTTCGAACCGCCTGTAGCCAGTATCGCGATAGTTTTGCTACCTATTATGGTGGTGAATCCCTAGTTATTTATGCTTCTAAAGCCTGGAGCTGTATGGCAGTATGCAGCATCATCGACAGTGAGGGTTTGGGTTTTGATGTGGTTTCAGGAGGAGAACTTTACACCACTCTCGAAGCAGGAGTAAGTAAAGATAAAATCTACTTCCACGGTAACAATAAGTCTGTCGAAGAATTAGAGCTAGCTGTAGAAACAGGCTGCACCGTCATGGTGGATAACTGGCTAGAGCTAAGAAATCTGACTCGGATTGCTGCGGGTAGCGATAATAGTCAACCTGTGCCGATCATGATTCGTTTGACACCTGGAATTGAATGCCACACTCATGAATATATCCGTACAGGTCATTTAGACAGTAAGTTTGGCTTCGATCCGAATCAGCTAGAAGAAGTATTTACCTACCTTTCTCAACAGTCGAGTATTAGCTGTATTGGTCTTCACGCTCATATCGGTTCGCAGATTTTTGAACGCCAACCCCATCAAGACTTAGCAGGGGTACTAGTAGACTGGCTCCAAAAAGCACAGGGTTACGGCTTGCCTGTAACAACTCTTAACGTTGGTGGCGGTTTGGGTATTCGCTACACCGAATCTGATGACCCACCAAGCATTTCAGAATGGGTTAGAGCCGTTAGTAAAGCAGTAGAAAAAGCCTGTAATGATGCGGGAATTCCCTTGCCCAGACTGATTGCCGAACCAGGGAGATCTCTGATTGGTTCTGCTTGCGTTACCGCCTATACCGTTGGCAGTCGCAAAGAAATTCCTAATTTTCATACCTACGTAGCAGTAGATGGTGGAATGTCGGACAATCCTCGTCCAATTACCTATCAATCTGTCTATCGAGCGGTTGTAGCCAACCGTATGGATGCACCCTTGAGCGAAGAAGTCACTGTAGCCGGAAAGCACTGTGAATCAGGAGATGTCGTCATTAAAGATGCTAGTCTGCCCAAAACTGAACCAGGAGATACTTTGGTGGTGCTAGATACAGGCGCATACAACTACAGTATGGCTTCCAACTATAATCGTATCGGTCGCCCTGCAGCGGTTGTAGTCTACGAAGGAGAAGCTAACCTAATCATCGAGCGCGAAACTTACCAGAATTTAGTCGAACGAGATCGCCTACCTGAAAGACTGGTAAAACACGAAGAGTAGACTTAGTATAGAAGCCAGCATACTATTCTTCAGTTGCTGGTTTAAAATTTCTCAGCATAATTCCGTACCTTGAATTCTCAGGTTTGTATTGCTAACTTAATCACTTACATTCAAGTAACTAACATAATGTCATTGTCGGGTTTTGTTCCTGACTTAAGCCAGATTATTGACTGGTTACCCGATTTAATTAATATTATCGATTTGGGTCTAGTTTTAGTCCTGAGCTATGCCCTGCTACTGATTATTGGCGAAGGGGAGCGACGTAGTTTATGGATGGTCAGGGGTTTTATTGTCCTGATGTTGGCGACCGTAGTCAGTGGACAGCTAGGTCTTCAGTTGCTCAAGTTCCTATTAGAAAAACTAGTTCTGGGTTCTGCCGTGGCGATGGCGGTAATTTTTCAATCGCAATTTAGACGTTTGCTTGAACAGATTGGGCGGGGGGAACTGCTTAAACTGTTTCAAGGGTCGAGTCGAGTCAAGACTCAGCCAGATAGCGTGATTGATCGCATTGTCGAGGCGGTAAAAGAACTATCTCAGAACCGTACTGGAGCTTTATTATTGATGGAAACAACAGGTTCTTTAGAGGATGAGGATTATGTTTCCGTCGGTGTTGGTCTTAATGCGGAAGTTTCGAAGGAACTATTACAAACTATTTTTCAAACAACTACTTTGCTTCATGATGGCGCGGTAGTAATTAGTGGTTCGAGGATTTTGGCAGCAGCAGCAATTTTGCCCCTTTCTGAACGTACTGCTTCTCGTCAGTTAGGAACTCGTCACCGCGCAGCGATGGGTATTACTGAGCGAGTAGAAAAGTGTTTGTGTATTGTTGTCTCGGAAGAAACAGGCTCAATTTCTCTAGCAGAAAGAGGAACGTTAAATAGACCCCTAACCAGTAGTAAACTAAAAGAGCTATTACAAAAGCGATTCACTCCAACTGCAGAAGGAGATGCCGTGCGTCTCAGTCGCAAAATTGGATTTCAGGGAAAAATATTGCTGGAGCGCATTTGGCGTTCATTGCCGTTGGATTCCCATAAAAAGCATTGATTAAGGATTAATCGAACGCCAGCCTGTGGCAATCGAGCCGAATTTGATGTTTAACAATCGATGTTATATGTTTCAGTTTTAGAAGATGAGCCTAGAGCCAGTCACTTTACAACAGTTACCTACAGATTTGAGTGCCGACCGTCTCCCACAGCATGTTGCTGTGATTATGGACGGCAATGGTCGCTGGGCAAAAAATCAGGGTAGACCGCGTTTTCTTGGACATCAGAGGGGAGTCGATACTCTTAAAGATTTATTACGCTGCTGTAAGGATTGGGGGATACCGGCTCTGACGGCATACGCTTTCTCTACGGAAAATTGGGGTAGACCCCAGGCCGAAGTTCAGTTTCTCATGACCCTATTTGAAAGGGTGCTACGACGAGAACTCAAAGAGATGAAGGAAGAGAATGTCAAAATTCGCTTTGTCGGTAATTTAGAAGATTTACCCGCTTCTCTACGCCAAGAAATAGACCGCTCGATGGCGGATACAAAAGACAATCAGGGAATTCAGTTCACTGTTGCGACTAACTATGGTGGTAGACACGAAATCATTCAAGCCTGCCAGGCGATCGCTTCTAAAGTAGAACAGGGATACTTAGAAGCTGCCCAAATAAACGAAGAGGTGTTCGAGCAGCACCTATATACTCAAGGCATTCCCCATCCCGATCTATTAATTCGGACTAGTGGTGAAATGCGGATTAGTAACTTTCTACTGTGGCAATTAGCTTACTCAGAAATTTACGTTACCTCAACTCTTTGGCCTGATTTCAATCGCGAAGAATTTCATCAGGCTCTAATTACCTATCAGAAGCGCGATCGCCGTTTTGGGAAAGTTAAATAAGCAATGGACAATGGACAATTAGCAATTAACAACTATCCCTAATTATGCTATTCTAGTTAGTGATTCGGACTCATGCAGTATTAACGCCCGAACCTTGTCAGGGTCGGAAGGCAGCAGCAATAAGGGATGCTTAACACAGGCGTGATATCCGAATCATTCTAGTATTTGGGTTAATTCGTTTCAAGATTCAATCTAAATAGAAAACTTAAATTCTTAGATACTCAATTCTTGGCGATCGCAGTGAGAATAAGTGGCGGTATTCAGAAATTTTTGGTTTTTAACTGTCTGTTTTTTGGTCTAATTAGCAGCTGCACTGAATCACAGAACTATAGAGCTAGACAAAAGCAGCGTCAGACTAATTCTAATTTTCAAGCAGCAAGCAGTTCGGAATTAGTCATCTCTGCTGCTGCCAGTATGCAAAAAGTACTGCAAGAAATTAGGACTCTTTATAATCAGCAGCATCCCCAAGCGAAAATAGTTTTTAATTTTGGTTCTTCTGGTTCATTACAGCATCAAATAGAACAGGGCGCACCAGTCGATATCTTTATTTCTGCTGCCTCTCGGCAGATGAATTATCTCGACCACAAGCAGCTAATTGTCTCCGAAACTCGTCAGAATTTGGTTAAAAATCAAATGGTTTTGGTAGTGCCAAAGAACAGTTGGACAATTAATAGCTTTGCCGATTTAGCTCATAATTCAGTGGAGCAAATTGCTCTAGGAGAGCCGAAAAGCGTCCCTGCAGGAGAATATGCCCAGGAGATTTTGAACAGCTTAAACATTGTTGATGCAGTTAAATCAAAAGCAGTATACGGTAAAGATGCTCGTCAGGTTTTCAATTACGTTGCCACGGGGAATACTGATGCGGGAATAGTCTATCGCACAGACGCTTTAAATACCGAACAGGTAAAAACAATCGAAATTGCCCCCGAAGCTACCTATTCAGATATCGTTTACCCCGTAGCCATTGTCAAAGAGAGTCAAAACATCAAGGCTGCTCAACAACTGCTGCAATTTCTTTTTGATTCTAAAGTTCAAGCGATTTTTAAACGTCATGGTTTCATACCTTTAGAAAGCGATCGCTAATACAATCTTAAATAAGCGAGATTGAAAAAATTACAGATGGTAGAAAATAGCAAGAGAACTTGGTACTCGCCTGTTGCCGATATTTATTATGAAGCTAGACCTGCTTATCCTCAAGCATTAATAGACTTCGCTCTCGCCACTGTTAATTTAAATTCCAACTCTAGAATTTTGGAAATCGGCTCTGGTGCTGGGAATGCTACTGTTCCTTTTGCCAGAACAAACGCTTCAATAACCTGTGTCGAGCATAATAGAGAATTTTGTGCCGAAGGCATACAAAACACTCAACAGTTTCCGAATGTAACAGTTTGCCATAAAAGTTTTGAGGAGTGGCAGCTAGAAAAAGGTAAATATGATGTAGTTTTATCGGCAAATGCTTTACATCAAATACCCTCGGAGATCGCTTACTCCAAAACAGCAGCAGCTTTAAAATCATCAGGCCATATTATCTTGCTGTGGAATCTAACACCCGAACTAAACCACCACATTTATCAGCAGGTAGAACCAATTTATCAAAACTACGTACCCTCCCTAGTAAGATATGAAGGAGAAGCAACGCAACAAAAAATACTGCAGGGTTTTAAACAAAAAGTTTTTAATTCTGGCTATTTTGAAGATGGCATCGAACGGCAAATGTCCTGCCAAGTTATTTATACTGTCGAGCAATATCTAAATTTACTCAGCACTCTACGAAGAATAGAACCCGATCTTAGACAACCACTGTTTAGAGAATTAAGAAAATGCCTATTGAAATCAGGAAATAGTGTCGAGCTTTCTTTTCTCTCCGCAGTTCATGTTGCTCAGAAGAAATAATCCAGAGTGATTTTTACTCACCAAAACTCAAGCTGTTTTCCGTTTAACAGTTATACCTTGAGACAGCAGGTTGTTATTTGCCTCTCATCCCAAAACTCGTTCACAGAGACTATTTATACTAAATCCGGTTGCCAACATTGTTTAGAGAACATATTTGCTTCTTGTGTACGGACAAGGGATGCCCTGTCTCTTCCGACTGCGAGGCTAACGCTTCTGGTCGTCTTTGGCGACACTGGCATAAATATGCCACGCAGCTAGATTAAAACCCCACTGCTCCAAGGTAAATACGATCTAAATACTGTCGGTAATACTGCTGAAGTGGAAATTCTCAACTTTACAGCCAGGGATAACACTACCGCCAAAACGTTTTGCTTCGCTTACCTCAACTACATTATTGAGCATCTCAGGTAAAGACTGATTAAACCGTAGATTTTTAATCGGGTGGGAAATTTTACCGTTTTCAATCAGAAAAGTTCCGTCTCTAGTCATGCCCGTAACTTCAAGGGTACGAGGATTGACATAGCGTACATACCAAGCGCGAGTTACTAGAATGCCTCTTTCTGTATTGGCAATCAAATCGGCGACACTACTATCTGAACCACTCATGACGATGGGATACATTGCGCCTGTCGGCTCATAACCTTGTTCTTTTGCCCAGTAGCGACTATAAGACAGAGTTTGGGGTATGCCATCTTTGATAATGTCTAAAGGCTGATTGGGTAAACCGTTTCCAAAAAAGCGATCGCCCTGCAATAGAGGATGGGCGGGATTGCGCTGTATCTGAACAAGAGAATTAAATAGCTGTTTGCCAACTTGATTACCCATTGGCTGACCAGAATCATCTCTCAGAGACATAAAAGATCTTCCCTCGTCAGCAGCGCGAGCATCCATATTCCAGATAACCCAAGGGAGTAGGCTAGCAAAGGCAGCGGGTTCAAAAACAACCGTATAGTTACCTGGTTCGATAGTTTGGGGATTACGAGAGGCGATCGCTCTGTCAATTACTTTCTTCGTTAACTCTAAGATAGGTAGCTGTTCCATACTCCAAGCCGTGCAGCGATTCCAGCTAGAGCCATTATCGATCCTTGCCGTATAGCTAAAATCAGCTTCAGTAGTGCGATCGCAACCCCGTAAACCAGCCGAATTGCCGATCGCATCGAGGGATACCTTAAAACTAAGAGTTCCCGAGCCGTTTACTCCTGCATCCTGACTCAAGACACATACCTGCTGAATAATTTCCCCTTTACGAATGGGAGAGAGAGTGGCAGTTGCTTCATCAAAAGCGGGAGTGCGAGCGCTATAAGTTTGCTCTGGTAAAAGTTCAACCCATTCTGGATCTTCTGGGGCAATACGAGCCAGATCTTCCGCACGTCGGAGAGTTTGGGCGATCGCTTCTCGATCTAATTCGGTAGTTGAAGCAGAAGCGCTGCGTTTGCCAAAGTAGCTAGTAACAGTAAGCTGAAAGGTCTGTTTACGGACGTTTTGACTAATCTGATTTTCTGAAAAGCGACTGAGTGCCGTTTCACACAGACTCAGACTGATAAATACACCATCTGCTTGGGATTGGGCGATCGCAAAATCAATTAGTGACATTGCTTGAGATTGAGTTAAAGAGCTATTTTGAGTGGCTAAAGTCATATTTAATAAGCAGTTGGTAAACAAATTGCCCAATTAGTTGAAAAGCAGATTTAGGCGCTACAAGTAGATAAAATTACATACTAGCAATCTGGTAATGATAATATGAGTTTCTGGTGACTAAGGATAAATTATTATGGCTGAAACTTTAATGTTTAACGCTTTGAGAGAAGCGACGGACGAAGAAATGGCAAGAGACGAGACTGTCTTCGTCTTAGGTGAAGATGTCGGGCATTATGGTGGTTCATATAAAGTCACCAAGGATTTATATAAAAAGTATGGAGATCTGCGTCTTCTAGATACTCCGATTGCCGAGAATAGCTTTTGCGGAATGGCTGTTGGAGCTGCTTTAACTGGTCTACGTCCCGTAATCGAAGGGATGAATATGGGCTTCTTGCTCTTGGCATTCAACCAAATCTCTAACAATGCAGGAATGTTGCGCTACACTTCCGGCGGAAACTTTAAAATTCCCATGGTAATTCGTGGTCCTGGTGGAGTTGGCAGACAGCTGGGTGCAGAACATTCGCAAAGGTTGGAAGCCTATTTTCACGCAGTACCAGGATTGAAAATTGTTGCCTGTTCCACTGCTTATAACTCTAAAGGTTTACTCAAGGCTGCAATTCGCGACGACAACCCTGTACTGTTCTTTGAGCATGTCTTGCTTTACAACCTCAAGGACGACTTACCCGACGATGAGTATGTCTGTGCTTTAGATAAGGCAGAAGTAGTTCGAGAAGGCAAAGACGTAACTCTCCTCACCTATTCGCGGATGCGTCATCACTGTACCCAAGCGGTAAAAGAAATCGAGAAACAGGGTTACGACCCCGAAATCATTGACCTAATTTCTCTTAAGCCTTTTGACATGGAAACGATTAGCAAGTCTGTACGCAAAACGCACAAGGTTATTATTGTCGAAGAGTGCATGAAAACAGGTGGGATTGGCGCAGAATTATCCGCGTTAATTACCGAGCAGCTATTTGATGAGTTAGACGCTCCTGTACTGCGTTTGTCTTCTCAGGATATCCCAACACCCTACAATGGGAAACTAGAAAATTTGACTATTGTTCAGCCAGCGCAAATTGCGGAAGCAGTAGACAAAATGATGAACGATAAAATCTAGATTTTACTATTTAGCTAGATATATTACTTTAGTTTAGAGGCGCTTGTGTTTAGCACAGCGCCTTTTGTTGGAGATTATTTAATTCACGCTGTAATTAACAGACTTCAATTATCCGTCTTGCACTTAATCTCGATTAATTGCCCATTTTTTTCATCGGTTAAGACATACAGTCCGCCATCGGGACTCTGTCGAACATCCCGTACTCTCTGACCAATGGGAATAGATTCTTCTTTTAAGACGTTACCCTCACCATCTAAATCAATACGGCGTACGTCACGAGAAACTAATCCCCCTGCAAACAAATCCCCTTGCCACTGCGGATAACGATCGCTATGGTAAACCGCTAAACCAGAAGGAGCGATCGAGGGTGTCCAAATAACTTTAGGTTCTGGAACATCAGGGCGAGAATTAACTTCCGCAACTCTTCCGCCACTATATTCATCACTGTAGCTAACTTCTGGCCAGCCATAATTTTTGCCCGCCTGCATCAAATTTAGTTCATCTCCGCCTTTAGAACCATGTTCCGTAGACCATACTTGGTTGGTAGTGGGATTAATCGCCATACCTTGAATATTGCGGTGTCCATAACTCCAAATTGCTGGATCGGCATTAGCAATATTTTCAAAAGGATTATTCTCAGGAATTGAGCCATCATCGTTAATCCGTACGACTGATCCGAGATGAGAATTAAGATTCTGTGCCTGTTGACGAATCAATTCACCATTGAGACTGAGGGGAGGATTGCCCCCATCGCCAAAAGCGACCAACATAGTTTTATCTGCCAGCCAAACAATCCGTGAACCAAAATGCTGACCACCTGGTTTGGCTATATTTACCTCAAAAATATCTGTCCAGTTGGTTAAAGTCGTGCCATCAAAAACTGCTCTAGCAACCTTGGTTCGATTTGCAGAGCGATCGCCATCCGCGTAGGTAAAATAGACTAGACTATTCTCCACGTAATCAGGATGCAGCGAGATATCCAATAAACCACCGTGAGTAACCGCAAAAACCTCTGGGACTCCTGAGATTGCTTGAGGCTCTAGTTTTCCTTCTCGAACGATTCGCAATCTTCCTGGACGTTCAGTGATCAAAATATTGCCGTCTGGCAGCCACGCCATACCCCACGGATTCTCTAATCCTTCCACAATTGTGGCGGTGGAAATTTGGGCGATAGCAGGGACTTCTTTATTGGCGATCGCGATCTCAGACAAGTTGCTGGTGTCAGAAGCAGATGTAGAATTTTGTAGTCTCGAACAGCTAGCTAAAATTGGTAATGTGCAGATACTAACGGCGAACTTAACCTGCCAATAAATCTTAGTTTTCATGATTTCATGGTGATCGTCAAAAAAGCAAAATGATGGTCGTTATCATTAATTTACTCATAGTCTAAGTTGTCTTTTCGAGAGATTGGAGACTAAGAATTCAGAAATCAAAACTTGTTTTGGCGTTGCATAATTTAAAGTATGACCGATTAAAAAATGGGTATGCTCGAATGTTTGAGCTAGTAAGTAAGCAGTTGAACAGAAACGGACAACATCTGAATTTATTTAGAATAGCAAAATGTCTTCCAGGCGGTCAGCGCTTAAATAGTATTGAGGTCTCTAATACAGACGGCGAGCTATGCTATGCGTCTTTGCCTCTCTCAACTCTAATCATTGCTGTTTTACAAATTAAATAATCGCAAATCATCATAAAATAAAAATGAGATTTTCATCGCGATGCTGTCGCACCTGGTCAAACAGAGCTCGGCACCGAAGGCGGATGCATGCGTTCGCGTGATATATTTGCGTAATATACAGGAAACAACACTAGCATCGAATAACAGACCACAGATAACAAAAGATTTTCTCAAAGCAACTTCTCCGAGTCCATTTGAACTTGCGTTTCATGAGAACGACTGTCCCACGAGCAAAGCTCTAAGATCTTCCTATCATCGCTTATGGCAGCCATACCTTATTTTTTTGTACGTTCCCCAGCATCATGAAAAGACGCTGGGTCATACCGTGTTTCGACCTGGAGAACAATTGCAATTAATCAATCTATGCTGCCAAACACAGACAAGTCCTTTGTAGTATTTCGTGATTTTTTTTGAGGACATGAACAGCAGCTTATTTAACCATCAACTGCATCACTATTTTTTGGACACTAACTAAAAAAATGTTTTTTTGAGTTTATTTTCTTTTCTATAATTTCCTATTTTTCCTTTGAGCTTATAAATTGTGTACTCAACCTTTTCGAACTACCTTGTTTACCGCTATCCCCAATACTCGAGCATTACATAATTTCAGTTGATTTAAAGCTTCGGCAAAAGCTACAGTTTGAATTCTACCTAAGCCAGTCACTACAACCACTCCGTCACTTTGCGCTGCCAGCAAATTGACATCAGCAAAACCAATAATAGAACAGAGATCGTAAATTACTAAATCAAACGAGGATTGTAATTGTCCCATTAAATTACGCATCTTTTGTGAAGCTAATAGAAAACCAAAGTCCACTGCGGTGACATTCTGTCCTAAATCATTTAGACCAGATGGCAACATATACAACTTTCCTGTCGGTGGTAATGACTGAATGCTCTCCAATGCTGATGCCGAGCTTTCTTGGGTCAAAAGATCAATTAAACCTTTTTCGGCTTCAAAACCCAGGTTGTTCGTTAAACGATCAGCGCTGCGCAAATCAGTATCGACTAGCAAAACTTTTTTACCCATTGAAGCCGAGGCTCGTGCAAGATTTAGGGCAACGGTAGATTTTCCCTCTCTAGGAATTGCAGAAGTTACTACAATTGATTTGAGATTATCGGCAGGAATAGCAGATGTCGAACCGTTGTTAAATCTGGAGAGACCCAAATTAACTGCAAAAGAGCGAAAAGATTCAATAGAGGGATGAGAAAATTCCAGAGCGATCTTGTTGGTGCCAAATTTCGGGGTTGTGGCTAAAGGTTTATTTCTTCGTTCTTCCAACATTGAGGGATGAGCAGAGGATAATTGTTTAGCATTAGATTTAAAGGGAATACTCGCTAGTATTGGTAGGTTGGTAATTTCCTCTACTTTTGCTGAGGTATAGATAATCTTTTGCTGCTTATCTAAAAGTAATGCTGCGCCACCGCCTATCAATAAACCAAGGCTAGAGCCGAGCAGAAGATAATTGATGGTGCTGATATTATCAAGCTGTGGTTCGGCTGCAGGGGTTAGTAGCTGCCAAGGAGACTGCTGCTGAGCAGCATCTATTTGCAAGGCATCTTTTTGCGATCTAAACCCGTTGAGCTTATTGTTAGCAATGCTAAGTCGAGATTGAAGACCTTTATATTCTCCAGCTATTTTCGACCACTGTTCGAGTTGCTCCTTAAGATTTTCAATTTCAGTGGCAATGCTACTTTGACGATTTTCGATCGCTTTTATTTGGTTACGGAGTTTTTGACGAATATTTTCCCCGGCTTCAATAATCATCAGGCTTAATTGCTCTTTATCTCGTTTCAAAGCCTGCATTATTTGGCTGTCACTGGCATAAATATTTGACTTCTGACTAATTTCAATTTCAACATTCTCCATTTTGTCTAGCAACTTGAGATATCTTGGTGTAGCCAGATCGAGTGCTGTAGTAGACAATTCCGGATTGACTCTTAACTCTTGTTCTAAATTGCGAACGGTCAACTGCAGTTCATTCAGCTGAATAGTGCTGTCTTCTCTCTTTTGTGAAAGCTGGTTAATGCGAGAAGTAATTTCTGACAGAGAAGCATCAGGATTATTAAAGTTATATTTCGTTCTCAATTGAGCTATCTGAGCTTCAATTTCTCTAGTTTGTTCGTCAACCTGAGGAATTTGGCGGTCCAAAAAGGCAATGCCTCGCTCCACACCAGATTGACGCTTTTCCACACTGTAATTTTGATAAGCTTTATTCAGCGCATCAGTTACGTCTGCTACTCTTTGCTTATCTGGATGACGATATACTACCTGCAGTATATTTTGCTTCTGCTTACTACTAGGGTCAATCTCAATGCTCAATCCCGAAACAGTATCCAGATAGTTTATGTCTGGATACTGTTTCTGTAGAGATTCAATGACACGTGAGATAAGTGGTGGACTTTTTAATATTTTGAGCTGTACTTCATCAAGCTCAACTTCCGTAATTTGTTCTCTAGTTTTACGAGAGTCTTCATCGCTGGAAGTTACTTTAGTTTCAATGTTAATTGGCTGTGACAATAATTCAAATCCTGCGACGTAGTCAGAGGGGGTAATTATGACTTTCAATAAAGTCAAAAATGTCATCGCCGCAGTCGACCCCAAAATCACAGGAAGGTTTCGCAGAAAAATATTTTTTATTTCACCTACGTTTAGCCCGCCATCTGTACTTTCGGAATTAGAGTAATTATTTAGATAATTAGAATTTTGAGAATTTAAGCTGGAGCTTATACTTTTCATGCTATTTTTTATTTCAATAAATTATGACTACCTCTTTCAGATTAGGAAATAAAAATTTCCATAAAGGCTTGACTTTTTTCAGAAAAAGTATAAGTATTATAGTGCAATACGACATATAAGGTTTGAATTCCTTAAAACTCAGTTCAAACTGTAAAATTTAAGAGTTTTTATCAATTTCAAAGATCCAGAGAAGACACCCTAGAGTGCAC
>JBCBEA010000001.1:0-27737 GCA_038529195.1 Cyanobacteria bacterium J06600_6 | reverse complement strand
CGTCATGAAGTAACGGCAAATTTCTGGGTGGGTAATTGTTACAGGTCCACCTTTAGCGATTTGCCGTTACTTCATGACGATCCCTGAAGCGGTGCAGTTGGTGCTTCAGGCTTCTGTCCTTACCAATCAAAATAGTAAAGGACAGATCTTTATGCTCAATATGGGGCAGCCAGTCAAGATTGTCGATTTAGCACGAGATCTAATTAGTCTGTCGGGTTATGAAGTGGGTAAAGATATTGATATTGTCTTTACTGGTTTACGACCAGGGGAAAAACTTTATGAAGAGTTGCTGGTGGAAGGTGAAGAATATGAAGATACGACTCACGAAAAAGTCCTGGTAGTCAAAAATGCCAGTGACATCATTCCACCTAACCTGGATACAACAATCGATATTTTGTTGAAGGCAGCCGAACGCAACGACATTAACTTGATTATCTATTTACTCGATCGCCTAGTAGATGGCTATGATACTAGATATCAAACAATAGATGCCGAGCTTGCTCAAAATAACCTGGAAAAAATTATTAGTGAAACTCACGAACTGAATTCAGTAAGAGTAGGGCTACAGCCAGAATTTACTCCTCGTCTAAATACTTCTGACTTTAATTACGTTACTCGTCTAACTCCAATTGAGCTACATCGCGGTATCAGGCAGGCTTTAGAAAACGAAGAATTTTGTCTTTACTATCAGCCCGTTATGAATTTAGGTTCGGGGGATATCCGCGAATTTGAAGCCCTGCTGCGCTGGCATCATCCTCATTTAGGGTTGATTGCTCCCCAAAAGTTTATTGCTGCTGCGGAAGAGTCGGGATTGATTGTGCCCTTACAGAGATGGATTATCGAAGCTGTTTGCATCCAGCTCAAACAGTGGCAGCAGGATCCAAATTTTGATTCGAGTATCGGCGTTAGTATTAATGTTCCCAGCCTGCAGTTGTTTCAACCCAGTTTAGTTAAACACCTGGAATTTAATTTAGACAAACACAATATTCCTCCACAGCTGATTACTTGGGAAATAGCTGAATATTTAATTGGCGAAAATCCTCGTGAGGCGATCTCGCTCTTACCACAGCTAAAACGTCTAGGGATTCAGCTTCAGATCGATAACTTTGGTCGTGTAGCCTCCATCTATGGACACATTCAGCCTAATCTCCTGTATCAAGAATTTGATCGAGTTAAAATAGACCGCTACTTAGTGAACTTTATTGAGCGAGATCCTAACTCTTGGAATCTGCTCAAAAAAATCGTTCTCGATCTCAAAAAATATGGTCTGGGAGTTACCGCAACAGGAATTGAAAATTCATCCCAACTAAACAAAATCAAGGGAATTTCTGGAGATTGCGGACAGGGAAATTTCTTGTCTCAGCCTTTGAGTGCTAGAGATGTAGTTAAAGTCGTGAAGAGCAGCAAAGTCACCTTAGACAAAAGCACTCTCAACTAATGAAATAGGTAGGTAATAAATGGCTATTAAGGTGATAAAACCCAGCTAGATATTGCCTACTTTTCACTAAAGTTCACTCATGCTGTTAATTGATTTGACGTTTTATGATTAGACGGCACTCGTGAGCTATCAAGCTAGAAATTTTTTCAGTAACTAAATATTTAAACCTCTAAGCTAAAGCTAATTTGCGTATTGAGACACATACTTCTTTGAGGTTAGTAATCATAAATATGATTTGAGAGCTTTATTTTAGATCTATCTTTCTTCCTTAACTTATTTATGTGTTGAACTAGTTAAGTTATGGCTGAGATCCAAATTTATCTCGATAATTTCCAGCTTTTCTAAATCCTGACCGATAGGCAAAAACTACAAGAAAATCAAAACACTTTTCCCTTGGCGACCGACTTTATCCAAATATTATGAAGCAAGCAACAGTTTAATTGTATACTGCTAAAAGCATAGTTTTCTTCATAAAACTTAAACTTAAGATAGTCAACAGTAAATTGAAACTTGAAGTCATAAATTTTTATTAGTCAAAACTAGCTGAAAAGAATCTCTATGGTTTTTAAAGTTAACTTTTAGTTTTCGCGATCGCCCTAAAATAATCTTTATCGAACATTAGGTTCAATCTTCCATAACTTTTTTGGTTGAAAACAATCAACAGATGAACATTAAAGCCAGAGGTTTACAGTACCTAAATAAGTGGCGACAGTCGAGTAAAAGCTCGATTAACCGCCAAATTTTTACCGCAACTATTATTGTTGGTTTGCTAACTGGACTGGGCAAATTTGCCTCAACAGGCAAAGAGCTGGTTGTTGCCTGGCGGTTTGGAACAGGAAATGAGCTAGACGCCTTCGTAATGGCAATGGTAGTCCCTTCGTTTGTTGTGACCGTAATTGCCGAATCATTTAAAGCAGCCTTAATCCCAACCTATATTGATGTCCGAGAAAAACAAGGGTCGCAAGCTGCTCAGAAATTGTTTTCAGGAGTAACGACTAGAGCCGTAAGTTTTCTGGTTGCAGCAGCAGTTTTAATGGCAGCCACGGCACCTCTTTATCTACCTTTCCTGGCTTCAGGATTTGACTCTGAAAAATTACAGCTAACTAATCGTTTACTGTGGTCTCTTTGTCCCGTAATTCTCCTGTTTGGCATTATTAATATTTGGGGAGGGGTTCTTAATGCAGGGGAAAAGTTTGCCCTAGCAGCGATTACGCCCATCCTCATGCCCTTGGTTACCGTAATCCTCTTACTTATTTTTCCGAATTGGGGAGTTTATTCCCTGGTAGTTGGTTTATTGTCTAGTTCGATGATCGAAATAATTGTTTTAGGCTATGGTTTGCGTCGTCAAGGAGTAAAAATAATTCCTCAATGGTCGGAGGATGACGTTAACGTAAGTCGAGTTTTTAAACAGTACTTTCCTGTAGTTGTTGGCTCATTTTTGATGTGCAGTACTCTTTTAGTAGACCAATCCATGGCAGCTATGCTTTCTCCTGGCAGTGTTTCTGCCTTAGCATACGCCAATCGGGTCATTGCCCTGCCTTTAACTTTAGTCACCTTAGCTTTAGGTACAGCTGTGGTGCCCTATTTCTCGAAAACTATTGCTGAACAAGACTGGCGCAAAATAAATCACACCTTTAAGTATTACCTTAAGCTGATTTTTATCACTACAGTTCCTTTAACTCTTTTCTTTATCATTGCTTCTAAACTAATTATTAAAATCTTGTTTGAGCGAGGATCTTTCAGCCCAGAAGACACGCAATTAGTAGCTCAAATTCAAGTTTTGTATGCTTTGCAAATTCCTTTTTATATTTCCGCAATTTTTGTAGTCAAACTAATCAATTCTTTAGGCATCAATCACTTCTTAGCTTGGGGGTCGTCAATTAATTTAATCGCTAATATTGTCGCTAACTATGCTTTCGTACAGTGGATTGGAGTTAAAGGAATTGCCCTTTCTACTAGCTGCGTGTATTTAATTTCTTTTGCTTTTTTATATATTTTAACAAACAGACATTTACAAAAAATACTTTTAGAAAATAGCTGAATTGGCGATTATGAAAATAACTTTGGTCATACCCAGTATTGGCTGTGGAGGAGCAGAAAGAGTTCTGGTTTCCATGGCACAAGGATTTATCCAGCGAGGACATGATGTTGCGGTCGTCACCCTATCTGAAAAAGATAGTGATTTCTATGAACTGCCTCCAGAATGTATGCGTATTGGCTTGGGAATTCTGGGCAGCTCAGCAGGAGTAGCAGAAGCCTTGAGCAATAATTTCAGGCGAATTGCGGTCTTAAGAAGAGGAATAACGGCTACAGCTCCCGATGTGGTGATTTCATTTCTCCGCATCACCAACATTACGACAATTCTGGCTCTGCTATTTACGAAAATACCTCTGATAGTTACAGAGCACAACGACTTAAAAGCGTTTTCCTACGGTACTCTGTGGGAAAACTTACGACGTTTTACCTATCCTCAAGCCACGGGAATAGTCAGCGTTAGCAAAGGTGTAGATCGAGGTTTTGCTAATCTCCCCGAACAGAAAAGAGGCGTAATTTACAATCCAATTTTGGTCAAAGAAGGGGGTTCCCTTGCCGAATTGCCTCCAGAAGCTAATCTACAAAAAAAATGGTTGGTTAGCATGGGTCGCCTAACTCAACAAAAAAGATTCGATTTGCTGCTCCAGGCATTTAATAAAATTGCTCACCAGTACCCAGACTGGCAGCTAATTATTATGGGTAAAGGTGAGCTGCAAACAGAGCTATTAGAAATGAGGGATGAACTCGACCTATCGACGCAGGTAGTGTTCACAGGGGCATTGAGCAACCCTTTTACGGTGCTGAGACAGGGAGAACTATTTGTAATGGCTTCTGAGAACGAAGGATTTCCGATGGCTCATGGAGAAGCTCTTGCCTGTGGCTTACCAGTAGTTTGCACCGACTGTCCGAGTGGTCCCAAGGAAATGATTCGCCAAGATATTGACGGTCTTTTGGTTCCTAATCGAGATATCGATGCTTTAGCCACGGCAATGGCTAGTCTCATGTCTGATGAATCTCGACGGCAGCGTCTGGCAGCCAAAGCACCAGAAGTATTAGATAGGTTTGGCTTAGAAGCAATTGTTACCCAGTGGGAAAGTTTAATTCATAGGTTGTTGGAGGCATAAATTAATGGTTGACAAAAAAAGAATTACTTTTTTTCTTGATGCTCTACATGGAGGCGGTGCAGAGAGGGCAGTAGTCAATATACTTAAAGGTCTGGTTCAACGAGATGAATTTGATCTAGATTTGGTTCTGGCGACAAAAGAAGGTCCCTATCTGGACTCAGTACCCTCAGAAGTACGAATTGTGGATCTGCAGGCTGGTCGGGCAATATCCGCTACCTTCCCTTTAGTTAGCTATCTGCGAAGAAATCGCCCCTGGGCAGTCGTTGGCAGTATGGGACATGTAAATGTAGTAGCTTCTATGGCGACGAAGCTTTCCGGTGTCAAAACCAAATTGCTTTTGGTAGAACACAACACAATTTCTGCCAATCAAATTAAGCTCAAGCGATCAAAGCTAGTATTTCAGCTGATGAAGTGGCTCTATCCGACTGCTGATGGAGTGGGAGGTGTTTCGGTCGGAGTATCCCGTGATTTAGAACAGTGTTTGGGGTTGAAGCCAGAAAGTGTCAGGGTATTGCACAACCCTGTAGTCAACGAGGATCTAATTGCTCAAAGTCAGGCGGATTTAGATCATCCTTGGTTTGCTGCCGATACACCTCCAGTATTTTTGGCAGTAGGTAGGCTAAGTCCTCAAAAAGATTTTCCTAACCTTTTAAAAGCTTTTGCCTTAGTCAGGGAGCATAAATCTGCGCGTCTGATGATCCTGGGGGAAGGAGAAGATCGTTCCGCCTTAGAAAGCATGATTAAAGATTTAGGGATTACCAATGACGTGCTGTTACCAGGGTTTGTTAGCAATCCCTATGCATATATGCGTCATGCCAGCTGTTTTGTCCTGTCCTCAAGACAAGAAGGATTACCAACAGTCTTAATTGAAGCAATGGCCTGTGGCTGTCCCGTTGTCTCGACTGACTGTCCAAGTGGTCCAGATGAAATTTTGGCAGGAGGAACCTATGGGATTTTAGCTCCCGTCAAAGATTCTGCAGCCTTGGGTCGAGGAATGTTAGCGACTTTAGAAAATCCGACTGCTTCAGAGACGCTGAAGAAACGAGCCAATCAATACTCTACGGCTAAGACAGTCGGAACTTACGTATCTTTGCTGGAGGAACTGTAAAAATAATGGTTCTAATTTGAATTAAAAGTAGTTTTAGAGAGCTACACACCACAATCTTTAGGCATTGGTTTTTAATATTTTAGTCGGGGTAGAGACAGAAATGATGAACTTGACCGAATCAAGACAGCAGACATCCACTAGATTTATAATTTTATATCAGGGATTTTTAGCGATCGCCGCTATTCTAATTTTCTTCACGGGAATTGATATCTATTTACAGAATTTTACTTCTTTGCTGCCCCTGCACTGGATGCTTGCCTTTTTAGCAGCTTCTTTACCTTTGGGTTTATCACTAACTCGGCGTTTAGATAGTCTCTCAAAACCAGTTTTGTTCTGCGCCCTAGGGTATATTGTTTTATCTCTCCTCTCAATCCTGATCCAGTCTACGCTGCCCGAACTGCAGTATTTAGAAAATCAATATCGTACCCTAATTTTTTTAGGGCTGATGTTGGTCATTTTTGCTTATCATCCCCTGGTTGCAAAATGGACAAAGCTGACGGTTTTAGGCGTGACTCTAGTCAATGCCTTGATGTACATTTACGAATTTTTTAATCCCTTAGCCTATCGTCTGGAACAGATTGCACCAGGAAGATCTTCGGGATTCTATCAAGATTCTAATACGGCAGGGATTTCTTTGATCTTAGGTATGATTTTTACGATTGACCTAATTAAACCGAAATATCGTCTGTTTTATGCTCTTTTTATATTTTTAGGATTAGCCCCAACTTTTTCTCGTGGGGCAATTGTTGGTTGGGTAATGGTAGTTGGGATATTAGTTTTTAGAAAATTTGTTCCGCGCTATCAAATATCTCTTTTGTTGGTGTTTTTCACAGTTGCAATTATCATCCTCTCATCACAGCTCAAGAATTTGGCGTATATCAAGAATGCTGATGGCGATAATTTATTCCAACAAGATACCCTAGAAAGAGTAGAGTTCTTAATTAATCCTTTTGCCCAGAAAGATAGCTCTCAAAAATCCCGAATAAGCCATATTGAAAAAGCCTGGAAAAAGTTTGCTGAACGCCCTTTTTTCGGTAATGGTTTAGGTTCAGGAGAAGATCCGTCAACGATCTCTCAAACTGGTATTGCTCAAAGAAGTCATAATACTTATCTTGATTTTATGGTTGAGTTTGGCTTTCTGGGTGCATTTATTTTCCCTTCTATACTTATTGCCTGTGTTTATCAAGCAGAGGGGGAATTTAAAAAGCAGGGCATCGCTTTTGCACTATTTTTATTCTCTCAAGGGTTTTTTAGCCATACTTTAATGAGCGAGTTCACTTCTTTAACTGCCTACGCTATCATGTCCAATCTATCGAGACATAGCAAGCAGAAAGATCTAAATATGAAACTCAAGTCTGCATCGAGCGATCGCCTTAAATATCAAAACTAAAACGCCAAAACTTTCGGTCAATCTTACCTTTTATGTCTAGATTTAATCTATCTAGTTGGACTCGCCAAATAACGAAAATCTTGCTAATCGCGATTGTTACCTGCGCTGTAATCTCAGTTATTTCGATCGCCAGAGCCAGTCAGTCAGCTAATCAGTCAATCTTTTGGACAGCTTCCGCAATGGAGGCAATTGAATTAGAGCAGCCCCACCCTGGCACTACCGCAGCTGATGTTGAGCGATTGAGCCAGATTCAATTAAGAGCAGCTAGAGGAGAGTACGAAGCATTTCAAATCGTCGTGCAGGCTCCACCAGGAAATCTTAAACAGGTTGATATTACGGTATCCGATCTGACTAGTGCCGATGGTTCGATTTTGAGTAAGGACAATATTACTCTCTATCGCGAACACTACATTAAACTAAATCGCCCAAGCCATAGTGGCTGGGAAGCCAATCCAACCAGGGGAGCAGGCTGGTATGCGGATGGTCTGATTCCCTTTGCAGACCCCAATACAGGGGAAAATCTTCAGGGCGGGGAACTAGATGCCGTACCCTTCAACCTACAGGCGAGTAAAAACCAGCCAATTTGGGTGGATATATTTGTACCCAGATCTGCTGCGCCAGGGAACTATCAGGGCAAGTTTACCATTCAAAGCGATCGCGGAATCTCCGAAGGTCAGATCAGGTTGCAGGTTTGGAATTTTGAGCTGCCAGTACAGCCATCACTAGATTCTTTTTTTGATATTTGGGAAGATAGAGGCATTGAAGCTCAAACTCTGTTGCTGCAACATCGATTAATGTCGAGTCAGAGAATCGAGTATCCCAACCGAGCCAAAGCTTTTAAGCAGCTAGGGGTTAGATCGGTACGTCTGCCCTTTTGGAGTGGAGCTAACTATACCACCTGTACCATGAGTCCTCCACCCTCCGTTGCCGAATTAAGGTCGGAAGCGAAAAAATATCCCCCTGGTGTCTCACAGTACGTCTTTTCCGTCGATGAAATTGATCTTTGTCGCAATTTAGAACAGCCTTTAAAAGAGTGGGGCAAAAATATTCATCAGGCAGGGCTAAAACATTTTGCAGTGATGAAGCCAAAGCTGTTTTTAGATGATGCGATCGACATTTGGGTGGTTAACCCCTTAATGTACGCTGAAGCCAAAGGCAAAATTAGCCAGGTCAAGGCACGGGGAGACGAAGTTTGGTTTTATACAGGCTATAGCACTGACTACTCTCCTCTTTGGCATCTAGATTCTGCACCGATTAACTTTCGTATTGCTCAAGGATGGATTGCTCAAAGCTTAGATTTTCAGGGGGTAATGATGGCAAGAGCGGATACCTGGACAGCAAATCCCTGGTCACAAGTGCCAATTTATAGCCAGGGAGAAATAGATTATCCAGGAATAGAAATGCTTTTCTATCCAGGAGGTAAAGTGGGTCTGCAGCAGGTTGTTCCTTCAATCAGACTTAAGCGGTTGAGAGAAGGAATGGAAGATTATGAATATAGCGAAATTCTCAAAAACTTGGGTTACGGAGAATGGGCAATGAAAGTCGTGCGTAGCGTCGGTAAAGACTGGTGGGAATGGACAAAAGATGTTCAGTCCCTCGAAGATGCCAGACAAAGACTAGGAGACAAAATTGCTTGCATAACAACTAAGGCTTAAGCTGATAAATTTTGAGATGCTGTTGGTCTGAACGTTTAATTTTTCCCCTAGTAAGAAATACCAAATTATCAGGCAGCTGCCACCCTTTAATCAGACTTATTGATTATTTTTATAGGATATAAAATTTGGATCAACAAGTCGAAAATTACCTGACTTTCAATATTGTCAAATAAAATATATTGAAGTGTATTTTAAGCTATTGTTATTTAGATTAGACTTCTTGCACGAATAAATGATAAGGGCTTTTTTCCTTTTCCCTTTCTCCTTTTACCTCCTACCTAGATAGTTAATGGTGATTTATGCAAGAAGTCTATTGAGTCCTTTTTATTAACTGTTTCACTCAAAATACAGAGTGATTTATAGCACCCACGAATGTTAAAACTGATTTTTAAATATATTTTTTGGCTAGCGATCGCCTGCGCTTTAACTTTTTCTATCAGTGCTTTGCGAACCGAAAACTCAAATTCCTCCACGACAGCCCTTCAGGTATGGGTAAAAGATAGTTTGGAACATGTCAGGCTGGAAGATTCTGGTGAAAAAACCCAGGATATTCATCTCTATGCTGCCCGCGGAGAGTACGAGTCTTTTCAAATTGCGATCAAAGCAAATCAACCCGATCTAGCGATCGCCAATGTGAAAATTTCCCCTTTGATCGGCAACGGCAGCAAGATTAATCCTGATAACGTAACCCTCTATCGAGAACATTACGTCAATATCACCAAACCGAGTCCTAGCTCAATCAAACATATTGTTAGTAAAGTTAAGTCCTTGGGGGCAGGCTGGTATCCTGATGGCTTGATTCCCTTTGTCGACCCAGAAACCAAAGCAGATTTAGTCAACGCCGAAATTGATGCGGTGCCGTTTAAAATTCAACCAGGTAGAGATCAGGTTATTTGGCTAGATATTTTTGTCCCGAGGGATGCTGCTGCGGGAGACTACCAGGGAACCTATAGCGTCGTTAGTAATGACGAAACCATCACGGGTCAAATCCTCCTGACAGTATGGAACTTTGAACTACCCCTAAAGCCATCTCTACAGTCGTCATTTCTTTCCTGGGAGCAAAATGATCGGGGCACTCTTGTCGAACTGCTGAAACATCGAGTCATGCCCGCAGCGAAGATTAATCCTCAGGATGAACGAGAACTAATTGATCGCTGGGGACTGAGTTCCTTACGTCTACCTTTTTGGAGTGGAGCTAACTACCACAATTGTTCCATGTCACCCGCTCCATCAACGGCAGAAGTCCGCGAAGCAGGACTAGAACATCAGCTAGATTTAATGCTTTATGCCTATCCGACTGATGAGATTGATGGCTGTAACGGACAGCTAGATAAGCCTTTTAGAGAGTGGGCAACGAACATTAAGCAGGCTGGAGTTCCACACCTAGCAGCGATGGTTCCTGAAGAACAGTTCTACGACGTTGTCGATATTTGGGCTGTCAATCCCGAACGTTATACTGCAGCAGGCAAAAAAATAGTTGATGTCCTCAAACGAGGAAAAAAAATCTGGTTTTATACCTTCTTCTCCCCTAGAGACAACTCTCCTACCTGGCTGATTGACTTTGCTCCCATTAACCATCGTGTTGCTCAAGGCTTTATCAATCAACGACTGGGCATAACAGGATTGCTTTATTGGCGTGTTGATACCTGGACAGAAGATCCCTGGAGAAATGTTGATACGAATGCCAATCTCGAACTGCCTGAACATTATCCTGGCGAGGGAATGTTAATTTATCCTGGCAAGCAGGTGGGAATTAAAGGCTCTGTTGCTTCAATGAGGCTGAAATGGATTAGAGATGGGGTAGAAGATTACGAATACATCGAAATCCTCAAGAATACGGGGCATTACACCTGGGCGATGGAAACGATCGCCGAAGTAGCTCAAGACATGTATACCTGGAATCAAGATCCTGCCGTTTTACAGGCGGTGCGTCTAAAACTGGGTCAGAAAATCTCCGAACTTTCTTAAAGTTAGCCAAATAAAGCTGTAGTATACTCCAGAACACTGGTAAGAAAGTCGAACAGCTACAATTACAACCAATCTTTTTAAAACAATTTTTAGGATATTTTAGATCAATGAATTTAGAGTCAAATCAGGCAGTTGCAGATCGGAAAATTGCCAATAAGATCAAGCTGCTATTCCTCACTACTGGTTTAAACTCTGGTGGCGCAGAGGTGATGCTGCTGAGTATATTATCAACCCTTGATCGCGATCGCTTTGAGCCGACGGTAATCTCGTTGATGGACAAGGGAATATATGGTTCCCAAATCGAACAGCTAGATATTCCCGTTTACTGTGTCGAAATGTTGGCAGGCAAGCCTACCCTTGACTCGGCAAAACGCCTAACCCAGCTAATTAAACAGATTGAACCAGATCTGATCCAGGGTTGGATGTATCATGCTAATTTAGCAGCCCAGCTGTTTAACTTTTTCGTCAACCGCAAAGTTCCTGTCCTGTGGAGCATTCACCATTCTCTACATGAAATCAGTGCCGAAAAGCCGTTGACTCAGGGAATAATTCGCTTCGGTAGCTGGTCTTCTAAGTACACCGCCAAAGTCGCCTTTGTTTCTGAAAAAAGCCAGTCCCAGCATGAAAAACTTGGCTATGCTAAAGCTAATAGCTGCGTCATTCCTAATGGTTTTGACACCGATAAATTCAAGGCAGATTCTGAAATTAGACAGAAATTCCGTCAGGAATTAGGTGTGAATGACGAGACTTTTCTAATTGGTTCAGTGGCTCGCTATCATCCCATGAAAGACCATGCCAATTTTCTACGGGCAGCAAAAATTCTGTTGGAGAGTCACCCAGAGACAATGTTTGTCATGTTGGGGACGGAGGTGGACGACAATAATCCCGAACTAACTAGCTTGATTGAGGAGCTAGGAATTGGCGATCGCGTCCGTATGTTAGGACAGCGAGGAGACGTACCGCAAATCACTCCTGCTCTAGATATTTTGACCTCCTCATCGGCTTTTGGAGAAGCTTTTCCTTTGGTAATTGGCGAAGCAATGGCTTGTGAAGTTCCCTGTGTGGTTACAGATATTGGTGATTCTGGCTGGATTGTCGGCGATTCCGGTCGAGTTGTCCCCCCTAAAAATGCAGCAGCCCTTGCAAAAGGTTGGGAAGAAGTGGTTAATATGAGTGTAACTGACCGGGCATATTTAGGTAAATCTGCTCGTAACAGAATAGTGGAAAACTTTTCCCTAACATCCATAGTCGATCGATATGAACAGCTATACCAAAGCTTGGTCGATCGAGATTTTTAATACTCTCTATCTTAATAAAATGATTATGTCTGCACACCAACTAGAGTTTGTGGCTGTCGGGCCATTTAAGACTGGAACTTCCTGGATACATAATTATTTAGCTGACTATCAACAGGTTGCTTTACCGACCAAAGTCAAAGAAACTTTCTTTTTTGATCGCAAATTCAATAAAGGCGAAGACTGGTACTATTCCCACTTTACGGAAGTTCAACAGCATCAAAAGCTCGGTGAAATTGCGCCGAGCTATTTCAGTTCGCCTGAAGCCTGTGCCAGAATACATCAGCTCTATCCCAACTGTAAAATCATTGTCACCTTTCGGGAGCCTGTAGCGCGACTGCTATCTTTTTATCAGCATATGAAACAGCGGGGAGAAATTGAACCTCAACGTACTTTTATTGAAGCGATCGAGCAGGTTGAAACTCTACCCTACACTGGCAAATACTATTCTCATCTCTCAAGATGGATTGATACCTTTGGCGCAGATAATGTGAAGGTGATTTTCTTTGAAGAGCTAGCCCGATCGCCTGCTAACTTCTCGCACATTCTTTGTCATGAGCTGGGACTAGAAGTAGAAGATACGGCTAAAGACTTGAATAAAAAAGTTAATTCTTCCCAAGCGCCCATCAATCACAATTTAGCAAAAATAACCTATCAGGGAGTCAACCTGCTTCATAATCTGGGTTTACATAAGCTAGTAGATATCGGCAAAAACCTGGGAATTCAAGAGCTACTTCGCAGCAAAAAGGCGAAAAAATTTCAGTTAAGCCAGGAAGAGTTTGCTGCTGCTCTCAACGTTGTCAAAGATGACGTACTAATGCTAGAAACCAATCTCGATCTTGATATTTCAGATTGGAAAAAAACCTGGCAAGAGCAGGGAGTTGAAGTCAGTTCCCTTTCCTCTGGTAAGTGATCGCTAATATTAGCTGAGTTAGATCGGGGAGTTAGGCGACTTTTCTTGTCTGTCTCCGATCTCAGTTTAGTAAAGCCAGATTTCCTCCACCATCGCGCATTAGAATTAGTAGTCCCCCCAACATTGCCAAGTTTTTCAACAACATCGCCTGTTCTATTTCTGTCGCCAAGTTGGTATGAAAAATCAGGGTGGCAGGAACTAAAAAAACGATCAGCATAGCTGCTCCCCAGCGGGGTTTAATCCCCAGCAAGACTGAAAATCCCCCTAGAAGTTCCAGAGCGATCGCTCCTGCCAGAAAAAAGGCAGTAAAGGGCATTCCGTGAGCCGACATATTCGCCTGAGCAGCGGTAGGATCAATAATTTTGTTCGTTCCTGACCAGATAAAAATAGCCGAAAGACAAATACGGACAAACAGCAGCAGATAATTATCAAAGAGAGAGGCTTGGCGATCGCTAACTGACTCTGGTTTAGCTTTGGTAGTATTTGACATAATTGCCGAGAATTGTGGTGCATCAATCAATCTAGCGAGACGGGCTAAAAAAAGCTCGATTGTTTGCGGGTAGATTACAAAGCAGAATATATCGATAAATTAAACTTTTAAAGATTAAATTAGATCGCAGATTGTTTTTTTGACCATTTTCCGAAAATATAGAAACAAGCTTGTAATATACGAACTAAATTTATTAATCCCCAAATTAAGAGCGAATTTCTTACAAAAATTATTTTAAACCATGACCTGTAAACTACTGATCGTGACGACGATCGCTGGGGCATTAGAAGATTTTATCTTGCCTTTTGTACATCACTATCGCCATCTCGGTTGGCAAGTAGATGGAGTCTCTGTCGATATTACGAGCAACCCAGCCTGTGTTGCTGCCTTAAATTCAGTCTGGGATGTTCCCTGGTCGCGTAATCCTCTCGACCCCCGTAATTTGCTAAATGCTGTACCTAGAATCCAGTCTATCGTTATTCAGGGTAACTACGATCTGGTTCATGTTCATACTCCCGTAGCAGCCTTTGTCACTCGCTATGCGATTAGTCGGCTCAAAATGAAGCATAAGCCTCAGGTTATCTATACCGCTCATGGTTTTCATTTCCATCAGCAGGGAAATCCTTTGACTAACGCCATTTTTCTGAATCTCGAACGTTTGGGCGGACGCTGGACAGACTATCTGATTACGATTAATCGCGAAGATGAAGCTGCTGCGCGGAAACATAATCTTTTGCCCGATGAGAGAATTTTTTACACCCCTGGGATTGGTTTAGAGCTAGATAAATATGATGGCGATCGCGTTAGTGAAGCAGAAATTACCGCCATTCATCAGGAGCTAGGCTTAAAAGCAACGGATACCTTACTCCTCACCGTTGCCGAATTTACCCCTAATAAGCGTCATTGCGACCAGCTATTAGCCCTCAAAGAGCTAAACCGTCCTGAAATACATTTAGCCTTTGCTGGGGACGGAGATGCTCGTCCAGAGGCAGAGAAACTAGCTCGTGAGCTAGGCATAGAACCCCAGGTTCACTTCTTGGGTTTCCGCTATGATATTCCTGCCCTAATTTGCGCCAGCCGATCGCTGCTGCTGACCTCTCAAAGAGAAGGCTTACCCCGCAGCATTATGGAGGCTTTTTGCGCTGCCAAACCCGTAATTGGGACAAAAATTCGTGGTATTCAAGACTTATTAGCTGATAACTGCGGTTTACTAGTTGATGTTGGAGATATTGTTGGCTTGAGTCAGGCGATCGCGCAAATGGTTGACGATCCAGAATTAGCCAGTCATTTGGGGGCAAACGGTCGTCAGAAAATCACGACTTATGACGTTAAAAATATTATTGCCGAATACTCTCGGATTTATGACCAAGCTCTAGTAAGACCAGCTGCTACTGTGGTTTAACCGAAAAACACTAAAAAAAAACTTTTAAAAAAACACTTTAAAAAACTGTTTTTGAATCAATTGAACTTAATTTCTGACTATGGCTAAACTAATCAAAATGCTTGGCGATCGCTTTATCGCTGCCCTGGTTTTACTCTTATTTTCTCCACTGATTTTGCTCATAGCAATCCTGATTAGACTGCAAATGGGCGCACCAATTATCTTTACCCAAGCTCGTCCTGGTCAAGACGGCAATATTTTTCAGTTCTGTAAATTTCGCACTATGACAGATGCCAGAAACAGTGCGGGAGAATTACTGGCTGATGATGAGCGCCTGACCAAACTGGGTAAGCTACTGCGAAAAACTAGCTTAGATGAAATTCCCCAACTATGGCACGTCCTTAAAGGGGAAATGAGTATCGTTGGACCCCGCCCCTTGCTAGTGCGCTACCTCAAGCTATACAATGCCGAGCAAGCTCGTCGCCATGATGTACTGCCAGGAATCACAGGCTGGGCGCAGGTCAATGGTCGTCGCAACCTCGATGGTGACTTTATCAAAAAGTTTGAACTAGATGTTTGGTATGTAGACCATTGGAGTCTCTGGCTCGATCTCAAAATTCTCTGGCTAACAGTGATGGCGGTGGTAGCGCAAAAAGATATCGATCAGGAAGGATATGCGACGGGGGGAGGAGAATTTTTGGGTAACGATCAATGATGACTGAAGATAAATAGATCGCAATAATTGCAGCTAAAAAACTTTTAAAATGCTTAGTAGACTCCTTAAATCATTGGTAGATCGATCTCTAGCGGCGATCACCTTAATCCTTTTATCCCCCTTCGTTATTATTTTGGCGATCGCTATCTATTTCAAGATGGGTAGTCCTGTAATCTTTTCTCAACCAAGAGGCGGAAAAAAGAATAGCATCTTCACCTTCTATAAATTCCGTACCATGACCGACCAGCGGGACAGTAACGGAAAGCTCTTACCCGATATGGAGCGACTTACACCTTTAGGAGAATTCCTGCGTCAAACCAGTTTAGATGAACTACCTCAACTGTGGAATGTGTTAAAAGGAGACATGAGCTTTATTGGACCTCGTCCCTTTGTTGCAGTCTATTTGGAAAGGTACACTCCCGCACAGGCTCGTCGTCATGATGTTGCTCCAGGAATTACAGGCTGGGCGCAGATTAATGGGCGTAATTCAATTACCTGGGAAGAAAAGTTCGAGCTAGACCTTTGGTATATAGATAACTGGAGTCTTTGGTTGGATTTTAAAATTCTATTTCTGACCGTGTTTAAAATTGTTTCCCAAGAAGGCGTAGACGAAGACAAAAATACGACTTCCACCGAGTTCATGGGTACGGTACAGAAGTAGACAGTAGAAAGTAGACAGAGCAATTCTGCTTCTAAACTAATTATTTAGTAGAAAATAAAAAAATAAAAATTTAAATAAAAGCAATGTTAACTACAGCTAAATTTAAGCAGCTACACCAAAAAATAGAATTTCAGCCTGGAATGAGCGTAGATGAATTCGCCCAGCAGGTTTGGTTAGCATTACAGACAACCAAGATTGTCCAAACTATTGGCGTGGATGAAAGCATCAGCCTCAATGAATTTTGGGACCGGGTTAGCGATCGCATTGGCAACTGTATGCTGCTCTCAGAAGATCCCGTCACCGGCGAAAGAATCGGCAACAAATGGCTTGAAATTAGATATGACAGCAGTATCCAAAACGCCTATCGGCACAGCAAAAATGCTCAACCTCTGCACACTGACGGCTCATATATAGGTGAATCTCCCTATATCAGCTTTTTCTACTGCATTAATCAGGCAGCCAAGGGTGGAGCAACGGTATTTTTAGATTCAGACGAATTAATCGAGATCTTACGCCAAGAAGATCCAACCCTACTCGAAGATCTCTGTAAGACTACAGTTTGCTTTGCCAAAGATAAAGACTTCAAACGCCGACCCATTATAGATTTTGATGATGATGGTTCGCATTTAAACTTCAATTACTACTGTGTCGATCCGAATGAAACCGACTTTGCGAAAGAGCTAGTCGAGCGCTTCCATCAGTTTCTTCAGACCAAAGTAGTTGGGGAAGATAAAACCTATCCAATCAAGCTTAAGCCAGGGGAGTCTGTCTTTTTCCATGACGATCGCCTGATTCATGGACGCAAATCCTTTGAAGCCACCAGAGATAGTGAACGCTTTTTCTGGAAATCTGCACTCAAACTTAAGCCTCAAGTCATTTAAAAGTTAGCAGTTAACAGCAGGTTATTGGTTACTGGTCATTTAATCTGTAATTTACACGTACTAAATGCTGAGAATTAGCTACTAATTAACAATCAATATGCTGACTAGAGAATTTGGGCAATCTGGTATCAAACTTAGTCCTGTAACTTTTGGGACGATGCGTGTCGATCCGCAACAGATCAACTTGGACGCAGCCCTAGCATTGATTACCTATCTATATGAGCATGGTGTCAATACTTTTCATAGCTCCCATGAATATGACACAGATTCTTTCTTTTGTGATGTCTTAAGCAAGTTTCACCAGCAAAATCCTAGTGCAGAAATTAAGCACATTGCTAAGATTGGCGTGCCACATTTTGGGGAAGGAGATTTTAAGAGCGATCGCCTAATAGCTCTAGTCGAAAACCGTCTGCGAGACTTAAACACCGAACGTTTGGATCTGGTGCAGTGGTTAGTCAGACACCAACCGAATGAAGACCAATATCGCCTACCGATCTTAGCAGACTGTCAGTCAGAATTAGAGACAACCTGGTCAAAACTCCAGCAGCAGGGCAAAGTTGGCGCTCTGACGTCGTTTCCTTACTCATCTTCCTTCGCCGAAGCCGTACTACGGTTTCCCACCTGCCAGGGGTTAGTTACCTATCTCAATTTAATGGAAACTGAAATGGCATCCTTACTATCACAAATGTCAGAGCGAGGACAGGGTTATGTTGCGATTCGTCCTCTATGTGGGGGTTTGCTGACTGGCGATCACGCCCGAAATACAGATGCGCCAGAATCCGAGCAAATCCAAAAAATACTAGCTGCCTTAAATATATCCCCAACATACCTTACCAAACTGGCGATCCAATTCCCCTTACTGCATCCCGTCGTCACTTCCGTAATGGTTAGCGTCAGCAGTATCGACCATGCCCAAGAAGTCATATCTGCGGTAAATGAGTTAGAAGCAAGCGATCAACATCGCTTTAATCAAATCCTTAAGGCGATCGCCTGACGGAAGCCTACAAACTAGTCAACTCCGCTTGATATACCCTCTGCCTTCTGCCCTCTTCTTACGAAGTTTGCTCAACGGGGGGAACCCCGCAAGCGGTGCATTCGCACCAGTGTCTGCTCCGCAGACCAGAACCCGAAGGGTTCGCACTTCGCGCTGCCTTCTGCCTCCGGACTAAAATCAATCCTCATCCAAAGGCAAGCCAAACCGCACTCTACCTCTGGCGAAATACTTGCCAAACTGCATTTGATATACTTCGTCCTCATCCTGAGTTTCCACCTCTAGATCCGAACGAGCATAGCTAACACAAAGTAGGGCATAACCCTTATCCTTTAACTTTGGTGATAGACCCATTGCTTCAGGCTGTTCCAAGTCCCCTGAAATAACCTTCACTGCACAGCTAGTACAAGCACCATTACGACAGAGAAACGGTAATTCTGCTCCCTGATCTTCGGCAGTATGAAGAATGTAGCGATCTTCGGGAACTTCGACAGTATATAGGTCGCCCGTAGCGCGATCGCGAACCTGGACAGTATGAGTTTTAGTCATTTGCAAAGCAAGATTGGGTATTTATACATAATTTTAAATCTCTATTTCGTAGTCTACAGTAAAAAAACGTGAGTTCGACAGAATCAAAAAAGGGCAGAAGGTAATGCAGACAATCCCTTGGGTTCTGAATCGAGATAAGGTTTCTGAGACATATGAGTATATGTAATTAACCCCGAAAAAAGTTTGAGAGATGTAACCACAATTTTTCGTCGAACTCACCTTGATTGAGATTGCAAAGCTAGCGGCAGGTATCGCTCTAGGAATTCATCAGGCGATCGTCTGACTGCCGATTAGCGACAGGAGAAGCTTACACCTCTAGACCCTACACCAGACTGGCATCTCCAGCCCAAAAAACGCCAGCTTAAGTTAACGTTTGGTTGACAGCTTCCGAGCAGAAACACTAGGACTATAAAAATACCAACTGTAGTAAGTAAACCCTTATTCATAGTTAAAAATATTTGAGATAAAAATTAGACTAACTAATTACAAGTTACGTTGATTAACTGTAATTTATGCTCAAACTATAACCTTCCTTAGCCTGGATCGACGTGGTTTGTGCTGGTCACAGAAAGATATAGAGAGATCGCTCCAATTTTCACAGATAAATTAATCGAATGCAGGTGTTAGATGGTATAAAGTTGGGAATATTTCCGAAATTAAAAAGTGTTTAGCTATTTCCCATCATCTACATTGTCTTAAATTTACTAGGATAAGAAAGCTAAACGCCTCAAAGCTTCATGGGATCATGATTATCTTGCTGAAGTCCTCGCTGCTTGAGTATATCTTTGCCCTGAAAAAGAAATTTAAAAATTTTGACAGGGGTAAGCAACCATGTATAATTAGAATTCGTGAGCTACTGGAGAAGTGGCCGAGTGGTCGAAGGCGCAGCATTGGAAATGCTGTAACGGGGTGACTTGTTCGAGGGTTCGAATCCCTCCTTCTCCGTATCAATGGAATCACAAGATTATCTGCTCTCTGCGCTAGATTTTATTTAGCTGGGGGCATTAATTTTGTTTATCAGGATTATTTTTAAGATCGATTTAATCTTTCCTGCTTTTATCAGATAATAGAAGCTATAGATTTTAACTTTCTGATAAACAAGTCATAGTGAAAAAGCTAATTCGCGGTATAGATAAGTACAGGCAAACCTACGTTAGTAGTCATCAAGAGCTATTTGAACAGCTTGCTCAAGGACAAAAACCCAGGGTACTGTTTGTTGCCTGTTCTGATTCGAGAGTCGATCCTAACCTCATCACCGATACCGATGTAGGGGAGCTATTTGTGATTCGTAATGCGGGGAATATTATCCCTCCTTACGGTGCTGCTAACGGAGGTGAAGGTGGAACGCTCGAATATGCAATTAGCGCCTTGGGGATAGAACAGGTCGTGATTTGCGGACATTCTAACTGCGGAGCAATGAAAGGCTTACTCAAGCTAAATAAGCTGCAAAAAGACATGCCTTTGGTATATGACTGGCTCAAACATGCAGAAGCAACCCGTCGTCTAGTGTTGGAAAACTATCCTGACTATAACGATCAGGACTTAATGGACATGCTGGTGGCGGAAAACGTTCTAGTTCAAATTGATAATCTTAAAACCTATCCCATTGTTAAAGCCAGAATGCACCAGGGAAGACTGAAGATTTATGCCTGGGTTTACAATATTGAAACGGGCAATGTTTTGGCTTACGATGCTCATACTCACACCTACATCTCTCCTGAAGGGCAAATATTAGAAGAAGAAGCGCCAATTCCTGTATGTACTCCCAGCGCTAATCTTGAGGGATTGATTCCCATTAAGAAAGAATTAGAAGCCTTGTTAAAAGTTTCTCCTGAAAGTCCTGGTGCAGCGAAAGAAGCGATACAGGTGCTAGAAGGATTATTTGAACGCGCTAGACGCATGGGAATGAACAATATTGAACTACAAAACTATCATTCTCTGTTTTCTGAATCAGTTCAACTCTGGGCAGAAACAGCCTATGCTCGTAATTAGTAATTAGTCTTTAATAATTAATACATGGAAGTAATCCCAGCAATCGATCTACTCGACGGTAAGTGTGTTCGTCTCTATCAGGGCGACTATAATCAGGCTTCAATTTTTAACGATAATCCTGTAGAAGTTGCTCGCCAGTGGGCAGCGGAGGGGGCAACGAGACTCCACGTAGTCGATCTTGATGGTGCAAAAGAAGGTAAATCTGTTAACCTTACCGTCATTGAAGCGATCGCCAGAGCTATTGATATTCCCGTCCAGGTAGGTGGTGGATTACGCGATCGCCAGGGAGTTAAAACGCTGCTGGATACGGGGGTACAAAGAGCAATCCTCGGGACAGTAGCCGTAGAAAAACCCGAGTTAGTTACCGAACTCTGTCAAGAATTTCCCCAGCAAATTGTGGTTGGGATTGATGCTCGTAACGGCATGGTAGCCACCAGAGGTTGGTTAGAGACTTCTGAGGTTGCAGCTACGGATTTGGCACAGAGAATGGCGAAGCAGGGTGCAGCAGCAATTATCTACACGGATATTCATCGCGATGGCACAATGTCGGGTCCAAATATGGAAGCCCTGAGAGAATTAGCTGAATCTGTCGAGATTCCCGTGATTGCTTCAGGTGGAGTAAGTTCTTTAACCGATCTTTTGAGTCTTTTGAGTTTAGAAACTATTGGCGTGACTGGCGTAATTGTCGGCAAAGCAATTTATACAGGAGATGTGAGTCTAAAAGAAGCGGTTCGAGCCGTAGGTGATGGGCGCTGGCAAGATGTCCCTCCCGATTCGGGAAACGCGATCGCCTGATATTTGTTTAGACATTTTCATTTAGACGTCTTAAAGGTTAACAAGATAACAAAATGCTAGATTTTCTCAATCCTCTGTTAAAACGTTATCCAGAGCGGATTAAGGCCAATGTAGAAATTTACACTTGGGCAACCTGCCCGTACTGTATTCGCGCCAAACTACTGCTGTGGTGGAAAGGCGTGGACTTTACAGAGTACAAAATTGACGGCAATGAGTCGGCAAGAGCAACCATGGCACAAAGAGCCAACGGCAAAAGATCTGTACCGCAGATTTTTGTTAATGAGGAGCATCTAGGGGGTTGTGACGATCTCTATCAGTTAGATGGTCGAGGACAGCTAGATCCTTTACTAGCCGAGTCTCCTAGCTAAGTTACTGTTTGCCTAGCGATCGCTAATTATGCTTGAGCTATTGATTTTGTGTAGCCTCTGCCTTCGCAAAATGAGCAGGTTTCTGTACGCTGAATTTCTCCCGCACAGTCTCTAAGTTCTGTATAGCCTTTTCCTTCGCACTGATAGCAGGCTTGCTCTTTTGATTTTGGTTTCTTTTGTGGCTCGGTCGTCATATTCTGTAGGTATAAAGACGATAGATCAACGATATCACTCATCGGTAATTTCTTTTGACCTGACCCAAAGCTATGGCGAATAAAATTTCTGGCTAGGGATTGAACTATCGTCGAGCATTTTAGTAAATAATTAACATAGTGTTTGAGTATAAATTCTTATTTATTTGAGGCGAGGGATGAAATTACCTGAATTAGACGTTAGAAGTATTGATCGCATTGTCGAGATGGCTTGGGAAGATCGCACTCCCTTTGCAGCGATCGAAATGCAGTTTGGCTTAAAAGAAAAAGAAGTTATTGCTTTAATGCGGAAAGAAATGAAGCATTCTAGCTTTAAGATGTGGCGTAAGCGAGTTACAGGGCGTAAGACGAAGCATGTAGCTAAAAGAGACTTTGAAAAGGGCAGATTTCGCTGTAAAGAGCAGTCTACGGTTAATCGGCGCTCTTAGATCCTGGACAATGTAGCGGGACAAAGGCGCACCGTTCGCTGCATGTAGCGGGGGAAGCAGAGGAAGCAGCGGAAGCAGGATAAAGGCTCATAGTTCGGCGCATGTAGCAAGGTGAGATTTATGAATTCTTTCTGCTCGACATGAAGATTTAGGGCTAGACTAGACCATGTTTTAGGTTTGGATCTGTAGATATGGCGATTAGGCAAAAGTCGGCAACCAAGTTAATAGTTACATACTTCCTGCTGTGTGCGATCGCTTTTTTGATGTTGTTTCCCCTACTGTGGTTGATTGGCACGGCATTTAAATCGCCAACGGAAGATATTTTTACTTTTCCGCCCCAGATATTCCCTCGCCAGCCAACCTGGGCTAATTTTGCAACGGTATGGGAGACTTATCCTTTCGCCTTATATCTCTACAATAGTTCTCTGGTCGCTTTTTTGGCAGTGGGTTTAAATTTACTCTTTTGTTCTCTTGCTGCCTATCCTCTTGCGCGCTTGGATTTTAAGGGTAGAGAGTTTATTTTCGCCCTGGTATTGGCAACGATCATGATTCCTTTTCAGATTGTAATGATTCCGCTGTATATTCTGGCGGTTAATTTAGGGTTGCGGAATACCTATCTGGGTATTGTATTGCCGAATTTGACCTCGGCATTTGGCATTTTCTTACTGCGACAGGCACTAAAAGCGGTTCCTCTAGAGCTAGAAGAAGCTGCTCGGATCGATGGCTGTTCGGAGTTAGGCATCTGGTGGAATATTATGCTCCCGGCGATTCGCCCCGCCCTTTTTACCCTGGCAATCTTTGTATTTATTGGCTCTTGGAGTGATTTTCTTTGGCCATTAATTGTCTTAGACGACCCTGATTACTATACTCTGCCTCTCGCCGTAGCTAATTTAGCGGATTCCTTTTCGTTAGACTGGCGCTTAGTTGCAGCAGGATCAGTTATTTCGATTGTGCCGATCTTACTGCTGTTTCTTTTCCTGCAAAAGTATATTGTGCCCACGGATGTTGGTAGTGGAGTGAAAGGTTAAGGAGAGTTGCTGGGTAGTAGTTAGTGGTTAGTAGGTAAAGCTTAAGGTTGACAAAGATAAAAGCGATCGCTGTAGCCACTATCAGGCACATTTCGAGTGCGATCGCGTGAGCATTGTAATTCGACTAATAGTTCTTGACTAAGATCGAGATTGACCCCAACTAAATTTAATGGTCGATTTGAGTGTTGTTTTATCTGCTTAATTTGGTTATGAAACTGTTCTTGACCATACTGGTTATCGCTGACCAACCAGAATTTAGGATTCAGCTCAATGGTTTTTGCTTTGCCTGTACGCTCGAAGGAAAGAGCCAATGCGACTAATTCTCGGATTTCTGAATGAGTTTGATGAGTCATGGCAATCAGGGTTGGATCTATGCCCGTGTTCTGGATATAGTCAGCAAGATCATCTGTACGCAGGGATTTTTGAAATCCTAAATTGTTAACGATAGTCAAAGAACCTAAAATTGCCATAGACAGGACGATCGCAATAATCCGATTGTGAGTTCGACCAAACGGGTAAAGAGACTTAAAGTGACAGTTTGCCAGTGCGATCGCTACAAGCAAAATAAGGACGGGAAAATAGACAAAATGATACCGTGCAGCCAAGGAAATATCTTTACCCATGCCGTAGATCAGCATTAAAAATATGGCAAGTGCACCCGCTAGATAACCGCAGAATAAGATTGTCGGTTGACGAGTTGGAAAACTAGCGATCGCTCTAAAACCTTGTCGAATCAAAACAGGTATTACCCAAATCAAAATCCCTAAAATAACTAGTCCTGAAACTACAGCCAGAGGTTTAGAAACTCCCTCAACGGGCAACAGCATGATCATCGTAATCATCCAGGTTAACAACCGAGGAATAGGCAGCAATACATCACTCAGGTCGTAGTTGGTGGCAATCCAGTCCGTCATCTCATTGCCTGATATCCCCCTTACCACTGGTAGCCAGGCTAAGGCTGTAGCTAGAGTACCCATGCTAGCTAAACTCAACCCCCTGATATACCTAATTAACTGTCGGCGATCATTCCCAAGCCAGAAACAGACCACGGCGATCGCTTCTGCACCCAAAGCTAGGACAAAAAAGTAGTGAGTAGCAATACCCAAACCGTTAATTGCGATCCAAACCAGGTTCAACCAGACCGGAACTTTTTGCTGTTGAGCGATCCTTTTTACTACCGTTACCAAACAGATTAGCGAAGCAATTATCCAGAGAACAGTCAGGGTATAGTGTCGTGCTTCCTGAGCCAGATAAACCCCGTAGGGAGAAAATGCCATGAGCAGCGCTGCCAAATGCGCCACCCAGCGAGATCTAACCGCCACCCAGCCCAAAGTAAACATGCCTGGAATTGCTAAAGCTCCGCAAACCGCACTCAGCGATCGTGCGACCTGTAACGAAACTAGATCTCCGTCCGACCGCCAGATATCTGCCCACCAGCGAGTTAGCCAAAAATAGAGGGGTGGATGGGTACTTTCTTCGACTAGACGATTAAAGACTTCTGAATAGCCAATACTCGTATCCAGATGCAGGGGTGCTAAAAGGATATTTAGATCTTGCGATCGATCCAGAGCGATCTGATTAAAACCATGACCCAAACTATAGCCAATGGTGGCAATCTCAATCGAAGAGGGTGGCTTGAGATCTAAATGAAAAAATCTGATGCTCAGACCCAATCCAAGCCAGAACAAGAGCAAAATAAGGTTGATGAGATTAGAACGTTGGCGATTACTAAATTTCAAGGGGTGAGTAAGCTAGTAAGCAATTGGTACGACTATGCAGATTATATCCGTCGTCTCTAAGGCTGAAAATGTAGTCCGTATAATTAATTTGCGAGTTTAACGGTTACAAAAATATTTGCTAACGAAGCTGATTTTAGTAAATTTATTAGAATAGGCATCAAAGAGCTAAATAAAATAGCCAACCGAGTAAAAAGTTCAGGAAAAACCCAACAATGGCAATCAATTTGAGCAAAGGGGAAAGAATCTCCCTCGAAAAAGTAGCCCCAGGACTAGCAAAAATTTTTATTGGCTTAGGCTGGGATATTAACGTTACCGATACTGGAGGCGACTTTGATATTGATGGCTCGATTTTCCTTCTAGACGGCAACGAAAAGCTGATTTCTGACAAACACTTTATCTTTTACAACAATCTTAAAAGTCCCGATCCAGACCAGTCTATTCAGCAACGTGGAGATAACCGCACTGGTGCAGGGGAAGGAGACGACGAAGTAATTGATGTCAACCTCAAAACTATTCCTCCAGAAGTCGAGAAAGTAGCTCTGACCGTTACTATTCATGAAGCGGATAAGCGCCAGCAAAACTTTGGTCAGGTCAGCAATGCCTTTGTCAGAATTGTTAACTGCGAAAACGATGAAGAAATTATTCGCTACGACCTAACGGAAGACTTTTCTGTGGAAACGGCGCTGATTATGGCAGAACTTTACCGTAAAGATGGTGAATGGCGCATGAATGCCGTTGGTGCAGGCTATGGAGGTGGATTACCAGCCTTGGTAGAGAGATATCAGTAATCAGTCAACAGTCAACAGTCAACAGCGTTGATGAGAGGTGGGTATCTGTGGGAACAACAGTTAATACTAGTTTCTTAAGTAATGCCCACCATTTTTTGTTTTAAACCACATCCCGGTTGAAACCCATAGTTTTCCAGTTAACTGTCCGAAGGATTGTGGATTAGGGATTAGGAAGATAAATTTTTGGTCAACAAAAACTCCTGTTTTCTATCTGGACGAGGTTTAGAGCAGATTTAATAACTTAGTAATAGGCGATTAAAATAATATGGCAGTCAACTTAAGTAAAGGACAACGGATATCTCTAGAAAAAGTCGCACCAGGACTAAGTGCAGCGTTTGTGGGTCTGGGTTGGGATACTAACGTTACTGATACGGGACAGGATATTGATATTGATGCTTCCGTATTTTTGTTAGGTGCGAATGAGAAATTAATTTCAGATAATCACTTTATTTTTTATAACAATCTTGCCAGTCCCGATCCTGATAAATCCGTTGAGCATTTAGGCGACAACCGCACTGGTGCGGGGGAAGGAGATGACGAAGTTATTAAGGTAAATCTCAAACAAGTGCCGACAGAAGTACAAAAAATATCTATCGTTGTTACGATCCATGACGCAGAGCAGCGTCAACAAAATTTTGGACAGGTAAGTAATGCTTCTGTTAGAGTTGTCGATGCCCAAAATGAGCAGGAAGCAGTACGTTACGACCTAACGGAAGACTTTTCTGTGGAAACAGCCCTAATTATGGCAGAACTCTACCGTAAAGATGGTGAATGGCGCGTTAATGCCGTCGGAGCTGGTTATCAGGGTGGATTGCAGGCAATCTTAGATAGATATCAGTAAAGGGATTAGTGAGCAAAAACTAAACAACTAACAACTAACAACTAACAACTAACAACTAGAGCATGGCAATTAACTTAAAGAAAGGGCAACGCATCTCGTTAACCAAAGAAGATCCTGGCTTAAAGCAGATTACGTGTGGCTTGGGTTGGGATGTTGCTAAAAAGTCTGGGGGATTTTTTGGTGGCAATAAGCAATTCGATCTCGATTCTTCAGTTCTCTGTCTAGATGCCGACAAAAAGTTACTTGATGTTAAAAACATAGTTTACTTTGGCAACTTAAGGCATAGCTCCGGGGCGATCGCTCATCAGGGAGATAATCTAACTGGTGCAGGAGAAGGAGATGATGAGGTGATTAATATCGATCTACCCCTAATTCCACCCAATATTGCTTACTTAGCCTTTGCCATCAATATCTATAAGTGCAATCAGCGTAAGCAAGACTTCAGCATGGTGGACAATGCTTTTGTGCGCCTGGTCAACCGCACCACTAATCAAGAATTAGCTCGCTATAATCTCTCTGGTAGCGAGTATGCGGGCATGACGGGGATGATCATGGCGGAGGTCTATCGCCATAATACCGAGTGGAAAATGGCAGCGGTGGGTAACGGGTTTAAAGTTGCAACCCTAGCTGATATTGCTAAAGTTTATACCTAGAGAAGCTTTTAGTCTTTGGGTATTGGGAAGCCACTCCCTCAAAGAGCGATCGCCATGTTGGACTAAAATCATGTGAATTAACACCGCTCAAAAAGCGATCGCCCATCATACTTGTTTTAATTGGCGCAGAAAATTTTAAAATAGAAGTAAGATTAGAAGGCTATTTAGATAGATCGATTAATCCCTCACCATAAATAAATAGAAATAGTATCTCAAATACAAGTGTCTTGGATTACACTAAAGACCACTAAAGCTCGTTGGGAAGCAGATTTAATGCAGCAAATATTGAATGCTTACGAT